>JANOAW010000459.1:0-2081 GCA_031411355.1 Hyphomicrobiaceae bacterium
TCGGACGCGTGACCGACGGATATTCCTTGAGGCCGAAGATTGCGCCGTAGTCTGTGCGATCGGGGTGGCGCACTTCGAAACTCTCGCGGCCGAACACTACGCGGTCCTGATAAGCCGCCGACCACACAGGTCCCATGATGAGCGGCACGGCGGGCAAGCGACCGCCGAGCATCCAATGCAGCACCGTCGTCGGCTCCGAATACACGATGCCGTCGGCATTCCCGATCAGCCCGAGGCAGCGAACGCCGACGCTTCCGAGCGCGGACGATATGGCGAGGACTTTGTCGCGGTGTTTGTCGAGGTCGTCGTCAGAGATAGGTTGCGGTTGCGCCGATGCGCGGGGTGCAAACAGAGACCGCGCCTTGGCGAGCGGATCGAATGCGCTGTGCCGGAGGAGCGCCAAGTAGTGCCGGTTCTGATACAGCGCGTGCGCTTCGAGACGGTCGCGGTAGCGCCGATCCAGGCCATCGGCGAACGCGTTCGCCGACGCATCATCGGGATACTCAAAGCACGTCCGTCGGATCAGAACTGACCACAACGCCAACCGTTCGTCGGCGATGTTCAACCACAGCGCATTCAACGAACGATGATGCGCGTTGATCTCGTCCATGCCAGCGCATTCCTGCGGCAAGCCATCAATCTGCAAGATCGACAGCAGGTCACCGCCGGCAAGCACGATGGTTTCCGGATCGGCATGCCGCACGTACGGCAGATGTGCCGAGCCGAGCAATTCGCGATGTTAGAGTGCGTCAGACATGGGTGTCATCGCTGATGGTGTAGGTGGTGAGGAGGCGGGTCGGTGACGTCGACGAACCCTGCCAATGCGTTCGGTTTTTCTGCAGACCGCGCGTGGCGAGCCACGCGGCGATCAGGTTGAAGCGGTTGTGGTCTTCCCAGACGAGGGCGCGGAAGACGAAGTGGAGCACGACGCCGATGAAAGCGTATTTGATGTGACCCATGACGAGGTAGAACGTCGTCGTGCCCATGCCGTTGAGCGCGAACGCCTCCATTGGGACGCCCATGAACATGGCGGGGCGGGTCAGCGCCAGGAAGCAGGGATCGGCGCATTCTGCGGGTTCATCGTGCTCCGCCATGATCAGCCGCCCGCCATCACGCCGACGATCTGCGCGGCACCGAACACCACACCGATGCCGACAATGACGGCGCCGGCCTGCTTGACTTCCATGCGCCCGAACATCCAGGCAAGACCGACCATCATGACCGCAATGATCGCGAGTGATCGGCCAACGGGGCCGTTGATGGTGTCGATGATGCGCTGCAGGATCGTCGAGATGCGGCTGAACGCTTCTTGCGCGTAGGCGGCCTCGGCGAGGGCCAACGACAGGCCGAACATCAGGCCAGCCGTCATCAGCACGTGGCGCGTGTTGCGCCACGTCGGGAGTTTCGTCGATTGCATAGGGATCTCCTCGCGGCTTCGCCGCGCTCGGTTGTGACGCAGGCACTTGTTAGTCACGTCATGGCGAAACACGCATCCGGCATGACCTCAGCACTGTGCTCCGAACCGGGAACGCGCGAACACATCCCAACACGGCGGAACCGTCTTCGAAGCTGCCGCGGCAGTGGCGTCCGCGCGATGCGGCGGACGCGGCACGGGTTGCGCCGTCACTTTCATGCCCGTGTGGCCAGCATCGACGATCGGTAGATTGCCGCCCAACTCCTTTGTCGCCAACGAGACTGCCGATTTGCGTGCGAGTTGCACTGCGCGCTCGTAGTCTTCACTGGAGACAAAGCCGCCGTCCGGTCGCCACCAGGATCTGATGGCCGATTTTTCCACCGCGGCACCGATGAGGCCGCGTTTCATGGCGTCTTGAGCCGCTCGGTTGAACTGTGCCGCACCGGCTCGTAGGTTGCTGCACGGCTCGAAGGCCTCGGTGATCGACACGCCAGCACCCGCCAGTTGTCGCTCTGTCAGGCCAAGCAGACCGATGCCGATGTCGCGTCCCTTGTCGCTGGCGGCCAATACCAGAGTGACACCCGCTCCAGGATCAGGGGTCACAATGGGCGCACCATCCGCGCGGATGGAGAGGGAGCGACCGCCACTTTCGATGCTGGCCGATCTG
>JANOAW010000460.1:0-2153 GCA_031411355.1 Hyphomicrobiaceae bacterium
CGCCGGCGTCGTCTTGAAGGCGGTCAACAGCTGGCTCTACGGCCAGGGGCAGCGCGTGCACGACAGTGAGCGCGGCATGGTCAGTACTTTTTCCGGCCTCATTCTCAAAGGCGGGACTGCGCATATCTTTCATGCGGGTGACTGCCGCATCTCCAGACTGCGCGATGGCACGCTTGAACAACTGACGCGCGACCACCGCGTAAAAGTCGGTCGCGGGCACGAACATCTGTCGCGCGCCTTCGGCATCGACCCACGCCTCGATATCGATCATCGCGCCGAACCGATGGAAGCTGGCGACGTGCTGGTGTTCACGACCGACGGGGTGCATGATCACGTGCACGCGCGTGATATCGTCGAAGCGATGCGCATCCATGCCGAAGATCTGGACGCGGCAGCCCATCACCTCTCGAAACGTGCGTTGGCGCTCGGCAGCACCGACAACGTGACGTGTCAGATCGTCAGAATAGACAGTCTCGGACGGCCCGATGAGGCCGGTCTTCTGCAAAGTCTCGCGACGTTGCCGTTTCCGCCCGAGTTGGCGGCCGGCATGCGCTTCGCCGGCTACACGATCGTCCGTGAGCTGCACACAAGCAACCGCTCGCAAGTATATCTTGCACGAGACGACGCGACCGGCGAGAGCGTTGTGCTTAAGACGCCGTCTGTGAATTTCGAAGATGATCCAGGCTACATCGCGATGTTCGCGCGCGAGGAATGGATCGGCCGACTGGTTTCGAGCCCTCACGTTTTGAAAGTCCTGCCGTCGAGCGGACAGCGCCGGCACTTGTTTCTGGCAACTGAATTTTTCGACGGCCAGACGTTGCGTCAGTGGATGCGCGACCACCCCAAGCCTGACCTTCAAACAGTCCGAGCGATTGTCGAACAAATTGCCAAGGCGCTGCGCGCATTTCACCGCAAGGATATTCTGCATCAGGATTTGAAGCCCGAAAACATCATGATCGACCGCCACGGTGCGGTCAAAGTGATCGACTTCGGATCAGCGCGTGCGGCGGGCTTGGACGAACTGCACTCACCACTTGAGATGCAGCAGCTCGCCGGGACGCTCGACTACACTGCGCCGGAAATACATCTCGGCGACGCAGCAACCAACCGTGCCGACATCTATGCCTTAGCCGTCATTACCTACGAGCTTTTGACGGCTCTATTGCCTTATGGGCGTGGCTTTTCCGGCCCCAAGGACGTTGCGCGGCTGAGTTATGTCTCGGCCCGCTCAGTTCGGGCTGATGTTCCAGATTGGATGGACGCGGCGATCGCGAAAGCCGTTCACAAAAATCCGCGCGAGCGCACGGACGCGCTGTCGGCGTTGGTCGAGGATCTGCGGCGTCCGAATACGGATCTGGGCTATGATCGCCCACGCCCCTTGCTGGAGCGCAATCCGCTTGGTTTTTGGCGCGCAGTGGCTCTTGCCAGCCTCTTGATCAACGTCGTGCTGGCCGGTTTGTCGCTGCGGTGATGGTCTGCAATCCACGCGAGTATTCGCGGTCGACTGACGGCGCGGGCAGCTGCGAATCGCCGTGACATTGTTTTCGTCGCGTCAGCGCGTTGGGCCATAAAGGTGCCGCACTGAGCTTGGATCGATCGATGCGAGGCAACTTTGACGGCACCGAGGGGTCCGTCGAAATCGACGGAGGGGCGGTGCGTGCGGCGTTCGGGCGGGGCAACTGGCGCAATTGCGTCCATTATCATGCGTATCGGCACGTTGGCGCTCTGCAGCGTCCTGGTGTCGACGACGTCCGCTCGGGCCGATGGCGAGCAGATGGTGCTGCCCTTTCAGTGCGCGCTGGACCGCGGTCGCGTCATCATGAGCCCGGCCCCAGACAAGACGTATCGACTGGCTGGACCGCGCGCCTCGCATGCCTTCACCGCCTGTGCGCCATCCAATCCGAATCGATGCCGGACCTGGCAGATCCACAAGTTTGATTTCTTCTGCGGGTCCCAACGCGTGCCGTGGTTCGCCGTGGCAGCATCCGTGCTGGAGCGCGCGCCTCAACGCGGCCGCATCGACAACGGTCGGCTGTTGCTGCGGCTCGGTCAAGAATGGCAGCGCCGGGATCCGCCGCCAGTAGGATTTCGAACCCCGTTCGGCACAGTCGAGCCGCTGCTGGCGTTCCCGGTCGGGTTTGCGCCCGGCGCGG
>JANOAW010000461.1:0-5968 GCA_031411355.1 Hyphomicrobiaceae bacterium
GAAGCGGATACCCGGCGCATTGACGCGCTTTGGACCGGCGAACTGAACCGGGCTCGCGCGCATCGCATAAACGGGATCGAAGAGGATGTTCATGCCGCCGGTCTGCAGCAGGCAGGAGGCGTGACCGATCGCGGTCAGACGCGTGACCTCGACACCGAGACGCGCCGACGGTTGGGCTGCAGGAAATGGACTTGGATAGTCGCCCGGCCATGTTGCGGCCCGCGTGCCGAACTGCCAGCGCGCCAGGTCGCCGAAACTTTTCGGCCCAGCGCCGCCCGGATTGAAGAACTTGCGACCATCGAAATGGTCCGACACGGGGCCGGTGTAATAGGTGTTGCTCGAGGGTCGCGACAGCATGATCCCGCCAACTCCTGCTCCGACAAGACCGGTCCAACCGAGTGCCCGCAACACGCGACGGCGTGGGACATTTTTTGGGGCCGTCGGGTCGGTCTGAGGCACGTTGGGCGCGTCCCAAGGTTCAACACGATCGCACAGCGCGGCGTGACACACGCGCCGCGCGATCGTGGGCGAAGAAAGGCCGACTTAATGTTTAGCGGCTAATGCAGTCAATCGCCGAGCATTTTTCCGAACCGTCGTCCGAGGTCGCAGATGCAATCCTTGATCGCCCACCTAACCGCCGTGGTCGACGTGGGCACCACGACGCTCGTCTCGTTGGGCCTGATCTGTGGCGCAGCCGTCTGGTTCATGCGCAACCACCTGGCCAATATTCTGACGGTCGCGCTCATCTTTCCGCTCGTCTTCACCTTGTCGCTGATCGTCAATTACATCTCGACGAGCTTCGGCGTCTTCGATCCTAAAAAGATGGCGGAGTGGATCATCTCCATCATCAGCTCGGCGACCATCGGCACCGTGCTCGGTCTCGGCGTGATCGCCGTCTGCGCGCACATGTGGGAACGCGAACCGGCATGAACGATCCATTATGATCAATACCGACAATGTCTCTTTAAACATTCGATGAGATAGTTGCGCCAGGACAGGTCATTTCGCCGAGCGCCAGCCATGAATTCTGCGATCGACTTCATCGCCACATTTTTCCAAATCGACCGGGATACCTATATCCTGATCGCGCTGTTCTGCGCCGCCGCGGCCCATTTCGTCAGGTTTCGCATCCAGAACGCCGCGTTCTTGCTGTTGCTGTATCCGTTGTTCTGCGTCATCGCGTTCACGGTCTATGCGGCCGCCTTTCAGCTCGAACTGTTCTCGCCGAAGAAGCATTCGGAATGGATCATTTACGCAGCCACCGCCGCGGCGATCGGAGCCTCGATGGGTATTTTCCTGGTCTCGATCCTGCGTCGCATCCAGGACAAAGTCGTGGTCGCAGCCCATATCCGGCGCACGCTGAAGCGCGACGCGGAGCAAGAAATCAAGGGCTATCCCGTCTCGACCCCGTGATGGCTGACACGACGTCAGATCACGCTCTGCACGTCGAGTTCGACCCGATGCCGCTGGCCATAATCGAAACCGATCGTCTCGACGTGGTCGAAGCGCTCAAGCGCCCAGGCGAGACACGTGGTCGAATCCTGCCCTCCAGAAAAAAGCACAAGAGCAGACGTTGCGGCAATGGTCGGCATCGGCTGGTACTCGTCGAGGTGATGTTTGGTGACGCCTCGATGGCGCAGGCGGCCGAACGCGCGTCGTGTGTGGAAGCCGCGACACAGGCAACCATAAAAACGACCGTCACAGTGCACGAAATGTGCGCCGCGGCCTAACAATATTCTAAGCTTGTCAGCGGTCAGCGGCGTCCGATCGAGAGAGAGCGATATGTCACCAGTGCCGCCTGCACCGCCATGACCCTCAAGCTCGACATTCGCGACGTCTCGATCGGCGAGTTGTTCCAGCATGGTTCGACATTCGCCATTCCGCATTATCAGCGTGAATACGCATGGGAGGTGGAGCACGCCCAGAGGTTGTTCGATGACCTCCACGCGGCCATGATCGAGCATCGGTCGGTCGCCCATTCCAACCCCTACTTTCTCGGCTCGATCCTGGTCTGTGGGGAACCAGCTGGCTCAACCAGCCGAGACATGCGCCTCGACATCGTCGATGGCCAGCAGCGCGTGATCACGCTGACGATGCTGTTTGCGTGTCTGCGCGACAGCCTAAAGGGGGCACTCGCGCTTGAGCTCGCAGCCCTCGTCGGCGGGCCGATTGAGGCGGTCCTGCACCTGCGCCCAGCCGACAGCGCCTATTTCGACGCGGTCGTCCAACAGCCAGGGTCCACGCGCGCATCCCCGCCACGGCTCGCCGAAGACGCCTCATCCTCGCATCGCAACATCCGCGAAAACCGCAACATCCTGAAGCGGCTCGTGACTGCTCTCGACGCCCCCGTGCGCGAGGCGTTCGTGCGTTACCTGCTCGACCATTGCCGCGTCGTGGTCATGCGCTCGACCGACGTCGACTATGCCCATCAGATTATCCAGTCGATCAAAGAGCGCGGCAAAGACTTGTCGGTCGAGGACATCTTCCAAGACCATTTGCTTGGCCCGCTCGATCGCCTGTCGCAGGAGCGGTACGCCCCGATCGTCGGCCATGTCGGCAAATACAAGCGCGAGAACCAGAAAAACGTCGGCCGCGGCAAGACCTTTTTTTCCCACATCGCCATCGCCTACGGTTGGCCGAACCGCGGTATCGTCAAGAGCATCCGCGAACAGATCCGCCGCATCGGCGGTCCTGCCGAATTCACCCGCCGCGTGTTTCGACCGATGGCGGAAGCGTACCTGCAGATCACGGGCCTGGTACCGCGGCAACGATCGCTGCCGGACGAGGGGCTGACGGCTCTCGCGAACCTGCAGCTGCTCGAGTTGCACGGCGACGACGATTGGCTCGCGTGTGCGATGCTGGCCTGGACAATGATCGAGGACGACTCTGAACTCGCTGTACTCTTGGTGCAACTCGATCGCCTCGCGCACATCCAGATGGCGCTCGGTTTCGGCGGCGGCGCGCGCAAACAGCGCTACGGCGACATTCACGCAGCCTTTCTCGCCGGCAATGCCCTCGCCGACATTCTCGCCATGATGACGCTGCCGCTCGCCGAGGAGCGCACGGCCCTGCGCAACATCGCGCAGCGCTTCCACATCATGGACAAGGCGTCCTGTCGGCTATTTCTGCTGCGCATCGACCAGCATGTCAGCGGACGTCCGTGGTCGTATTATCGAGATCTCGACGGTTTTGCGCTCGGCGGTGCGACGTCGTTTTCCATCGAGCACCTTCTGCCCAAAGGCGAAACCTTGAAACTCGACGGCCGCGACGCCTGGGAGGCGACGTTTCCCGATGCGGCTCATCGGCAAGTGTGCGCCCAATATCTCGGCAATCTCGCGCTCGTGAGCGAGACCGACAACAAGAAAATGGACCAGAAGGCATTTGTCGACAAAAAAGCCATCATGCTCGCCGACGCGCCGCACGGCCTCGCCCTGACCGACGCCCTGCGCGACATCGAGGATTGGACCCTCGCCACGCTCGAAGCGCGCCACACGCTGCTGATGGACGCCGTGAAGGACATCTGGTCGCTGCGCGGCCGCTACCCCGATCCACCGGGATTGCGCAAGCCAAGGGTAGTTCCAGTGCCGTGACGAACCGGCGCGAGTTGGGCTCGGTAAGAGCGGTGTGGGAGTGATCGATGGCGACTCTGTTGTCATGGGTGCGCTCGATTTCCTATGCTCGGTGCATCGCCCCCGAATCTCGGAGTGTTTCATGCGCCGCCTCCTCGCCCGCGTCTGTTTCGTAGCTCTGTTGGCGGCACCCGCATCGGCTGCGGCCCAATCACAGGCCAAACAGACCACCGAGGCAGGCAAGCCGTGAGCGGACAATATCTCGTCACCCCCGCCGTCGACATGCCGGTCGCTCGGCTGCTGCTCGCCCATGGCGCAGGTGCCGCCATGGACAGCCCGTTCCTCGAACAGATGGCGCCGCTGCTCGCCGCGCGCCATATCGAGACGTGGCGATTTGAATTTCCGTATATGGCGGCCAGGCGCACCGGGGGCAAAAAGCGACCGCCGCCGAAAGCTGAAACGTTGTGCGATGCCTATCGCGTCGCGGCCGCGGACGCGCGGGCGGCCGCGCTGAAACTGCCGCTGTTGATCGGCGGCAAATCCATGGGGGGCCGTGTCGCCTCCATGGTCGTCGATGAGTTGTATGCAGCGTCGATTGCCATCGGCTGCATCTGCCTCGGCTATCCCTTTCATCCCCCGAACCAGCCACAGACGTGGCGCATCGCGCACCTGAACCCACTCGCAGCCCCGACACTGATCGTGCAAGGTGATCGTGACCCCTTCGGCAGCAAGCCTGAGATCGACGCCTTGGTCGCCGAGCAGACGTTGTCTGATCAGCTGCGCTTCGTCTGGATCGGCGATGGCGATCACGACTTCGGCCCGCGTGGCGGCAAGGGTTTCACACGCAAGGGCAACCTCGCGGCCGCAGCCGACGCTGTCGCGGAATTCGCACGGTCGGCAATATCTCGATAACCATCCGCGTTGAGACGAAATTCAGCACATTAGACTACAGCTGCCTCAGGCGACGCACGGTCGTCCGAGAGGAATATACATGTCGACGCAAATCGTTCTCGCCGTCATCGGCGGTCTTTTGATGCTCACCGCGCTGTGGTTCGCCATGGCCTACAACCGGCTGATCGTGCTCGCGCGCCGCTGCGACGAGGCCTTCGCCGACATCGACGTTTACATGAAGCAGCGCCATGATCTCGTGCCGAACCTGGTCGAGGCCGTCAAAGGTTTCGCCGGCCACGAGCGCGGTATCATCGACAGCATCACCAAAGCGCGTTCGGCCGCCGTCACAGCGGCCAGCGAAGCCGCCCGCACACGCGCCGAGACGATGCTCGGCACCGCCATCACACAGATCGTCGCCGCGAGCGAGGCCTATCCCGATATCGCCGCGTCCGCGCACTTCACGAGGCTGAAGGACGAAATCGCCGATTGCGAGCACAAGATCGCGGCATCCCGCCGTTATCTCAACATGGCCGTGCGCGAATACAATTCTTCGCTCGAACAGATGCCGGCCAATCTCGTCGCTGGTGCCGCTGGCATGACCACCCGCGATTTCTATGACCTCGGCCCGGCCCGAGTTCTGTTCGACGAAGCGCCGGCGGTCAGATTCTGATCACGTGAACACAACGCTGACGCCTGCACAACCGCGGGCGTCGGCGTGTTCAACTGAGATATGCGCGGTCGTTAAAGTGGATTGTGGTAATTGAGTAGCCAAATTCCCTCATTGTAAACAACGGGCGCCATGTAGACGTTGTCGTCGTTATTGTGCGACGTACAAATCGGTATGATGAAGACGGCACCCGAGCCTTTCGCCACTTTCTTCGCGGTCTTCCCGATGATCACGTGGCCGCCCACGAGGCCGCCATGGCAGGGGAAGTGCATATAATCGAGTGACGAACACGTGGTCGCGCCGCCGAATTGCATTTGCCATAGTTGCAGCCATGAATGCCCAGCGATATGTTTGTCGCCTGTGCTGCCTATGACGTTGGCAAAATTGTCGGTCGGGTCGAATTTGATCGTCCCACCCCAGGTCGAGCCGACGTTGACGATGGTGGACCGCTCGTCATACGTACGCTCCGGATCGAACAGTTCGAGAAATTCGCCGTCGCGATAGACCAACGCCAAATTGCGGTACAACGCCGGCGGAATATGTGGAACCGGGGTACGCACAAGCACATTCAATCCAGCAGCCAACGCCGCATTGGAGAGTTCAGGTTCGATCGCCCGCGCCGTGTCGCGAAACAATTCAGCCAAGCCCGGCGCAGCCGGGGTACAATAATTCCATTGCGGATTTCGACCGCAGGCGTCCGACGGCGGCGCGTACGTGCTTTGCGTGCAGCTTTGTCGGCCCCCGACCAAAGCCGTCGACAGCGTAGTCGAATGATCCGAGACAAGATCATTGCCGCAGATTGTCAGACACTCGCTCTGGGAATCGAACGCGTACCAGAGGG
>JANOAW010000462.1:0-1615 GCA_031411355.1 Hyphomicrobiaceae bacterium
TTCTTCTCGGACCACGCCTTGCTCATGATGAAGATCGAGTTGGCGTGCTGCAGGAAGATCGGGTTGACGTCCTTCAGGTTGAACTCGACCGTCAGGTTGTCGACCTTCCTCGGCTCGCCCATCGCGTTCGCGTAGGCCTTGATGTCGGAGCTGGGCTGCTGCGCGCGCTTGACCGAGAACACCACGTCGTCGGCGGTGAACGGCGTGCCGTCGTGGAACTTGACGTTCGGGCGCAGCTTCATGCGCCACTGCAGCGGGGCGGTCTGCTGCCATTCGGTGGCGAGCTGCGGCACGATGTTGAGCTGCTTGTCGCGGCCGGTCAGGTACTCGTAGACCTGGCCGTTCATCGCGTTGGTCAGCGACTCGTTGCGCGAGTACGGATCGAGGGTCTGCAGGTCGCCCTGCGAGGCCCAGCGCAGCGTCTGCGCCTGCGCGCCGACGGCGACCAGGCCCAGCGCCAGCGCGACCGCCGACAGGGCGGCGGGAGTTGCTCGTTTCATTCTGTCTTGCTCCGGCAAGTTTGAAGACCGGCAGTTTAGGGCCGGCATCGGACGCGGCGGGGGCAGGGAAAACCTCAGCGCCGCTGCCGGAATGTCGAGCAAGTTTCAGGCCGCGGGCTGGGGCGCGTAGCCCTCTTCGGTCAGCGCGGCATCGAAGGCATGCGCGGCCAGCGCCGAACCGATGCGCACGCGGTGCTGTGCCAGATCGATCTCGACCTGGGCGGCGGGGTCGACCTGCTGCACCGTGCGGGTCACGGTCTTGACGCAGTGGCCGCAGGTCATCGTCGGAAGGGTCAGTTCGATCATCGGGGTCTCCGGTTCAGGGCATGGCAGGCAGTATCGACCTTGCCACGATGTCAAGGTCAAGCCCCGGGTCATGCAGCGCCCGCTTGACCTTGCCATGATGGAAAGGTTTACGCTCGACCCATGAACACTGCATCGGCCCTCGCCCCCCTCTCCCTGCGCATCGACGGCATGACCTGCGCTTCCTGCGTCGCCCGGGTCGAACGCGCGTTGCTCAAGGTCCCGGGCGTGCAGTCGGCGACCGTCAACCTCGCGACCGAGCAGGCCGAGGTGCTGCGCGACCACACACTCGCCGACAGCGCCGCGCTGCTGCGCGCGGTGCACGACGCCGGCTACGAGGCGCACGACGTGCCGGACTCGCCCGACATCGCCGCGGTGCCGGCGCCGCCCGCGCGCGTCTGGCCGGTCGTGCTCGCCGCGCTGCTGTCGGCCCCGCTGCTGCTGCCGATGCTGGCGGCGCCGTTCGACCCGCACGCCCACGCGCTGGTGCCGGGCTGGCTGCAATGGCTGCTGGCAACGCCCGTGCAGTTCTGGCTCGGCGCCCGCTTCTACCGCGCCGGCTGGAGCGCGGTGCGCGCCGGCAGCGCGAACATGGACCTGCTGGTCGCGCTCGGCACCTCGGCGGCCTACGGCCTGAGCGTGGTGTCGCTGCTGCGCGGCGATGCGATGGCACACCTCTACTTCGAATCGTCCGCGGTCGTGATCACGCTGGTGCTGCTCGGCAAGTGGCTCGAGGCCCGGGCGAAGCGGCGCACCACCGACGCGATCCGCGCGCTGGAGGCCTTGCGCCCGTCCACCGCGCGGGTGCGCCG
>JANOAW010000463.1:0-2236 GCA_031411355.1 Hyphomicrobiaceae bacterium
TCGCCCAAGCCGTGCAGGTTCGTCAGGCCGAAGCGCCAACTCACATTCACTTGGGCCAGTATACGCAGCCGACGGCCTATCGCAAAAACATCACCGGCTTGCTGACGGCGGCCTCAGGCGTGATGTGGAATATCGAGAAGAAGTGAGTCGAGCGTCGGGGCGCAGGTGCGTGCGTCGCGATGGTCGGTGACTGACGTCTTGATTGGCCTCGGCAACCGGCATCAGTGACACGCGCCGCCCGATCGCGCTATGCGGGCACCTCACCTCGCCCATCGGATCCGCATGTCGCGCACCGCAGCAAAACCAGTTGCCGCCGAGCCGGCCAAGCCGGCCGTGGTCGACGCGGCCCACGTGACGCCGTCGATGGCGCAGTTCCTTGAGATCAAGGCCGCTAATCCCGACTGCATACTCTGGTATCGCATGGGCGATTTCTACGAGTTGTTCTTCAACGACGCGGTGGTGGTGGCTGAAGCTCTGTCGATCACATTGACCAAGCGCGGCAAGCATCTGGGCGACGACATCCCGATGTGCGGCGTACCTGTTGTGCGGGCGGACGAATATCTGCAGAGATTGATCCGCAAGGGCTTCCGCGTCGCCGTCTGCGAGCAACTCGAAGATCCCGCCGAAGCACGCAAGCGCGGCTCGAAGGCCGTCGTGCGTCGCGATGTCGTCCGCCTCGTGACGCCGGGCACCCTGACCGAGGAAACGTTGCTCGATGCCAAGGCGCGGAACTACCTGACGGCGCTGCATCGACCCGAAGCCGGAACAGGCGAAGCGGCCGAGCACTTTGCGCTGGCGTCGCTCGACATCTCGACAGGCGAATTCGAGGTCGGCGAAATCGCACCCGCCGATCTGCCGGGTGAATTGGTGCGGCTGGCGCCAGGCGAGGTGCTCGCGACCGACACCACGATCGCAGCCGATGGTGTCCGGGGATTCATTGTGCAGGCGGGCGCGGCTGCGACCCCGGTCGCGGGTGCCTCGTTCGACAGCCTCGCCGGTGATCGGCTGCTGAAGGCCCAGCTCGGCGTGACCGACCTTGCGGGGTTCGGGTCGTTTTCGCGGGCCGAACTCGCAGCTGTCGGCGCCCTGTTGAAATACATCGAGCTGACGCAGCTCGGCAAACGGCCGATGGTGCGTGCGCCCAAGAAAACCGGCTCGAGCGCGGTCATGGTCATCGACGCGGCAACGCGCACGAGCCTTGAACTCCTGCGCTCGACCTCGGGCGAGAAGGCCGCGAGCTTGTTTGGCGCCATCGATCGCACGGTGACGGGGCCGGGCGCGCGCGAATTGGCGGCGCGGCTCGGATCGCCTTTGCGCGATCTCGGCATCATCACCGCGCGTCTCGATGCGGTCAGCTATCTCGTCGATGAAGATCCGTTGCGTGACGATCTGCGCGATGCCCTGCGCCGAGCGCCCGATCTGGCGCGTGCCATGTCACGATTGGCGTTTCAACGGGGTGGCCCGCGGGATCTGGCAGCGGTGCGCGACGCGCTTGCGGTCGCCAAGACGTGCGCGCGCCTGCTTGCGGCAAAGGCTGGTGAAATCGGGCTCCCCCGCGACCTCGACGAAATCACGCGCCGACTGACGCCCGAGGGCCTCGACCTGCACCGCAGGCTCGGTGAAGCGCTGGTCGACGAACCGCCACCATTTCGACGCGACGGTGGGTTTGTGCGCGAAGGCTTCTCGGCCGATCTCGATCTGGCCCGGCGCCTGCGCGAAGACAGCCGCCAGGTGATGGCGGTGCTCGAAGCCAGATACGTCGAGCAGACCGCCATCAAATCGCTGAAGGTGCGCCACAACAACATTCTCGGGTATTATATCGAGGTGTCCGCGAACACGGCCAAGCCGCTGCTGTCGGCGCCACTGTCCGATATCTTCAGGCATCGCCAGAGCATGGTCTCGGCCGTCCGCTTCACGACCGACGAGTTGGTCGAGATCGAGGGCCGCATTTCGACGGCTGGCGAGCGCGCACTCGGCTTGGAACAGGACGTGTTCGACCAGTTGGCGGAGGCGATCGCCAAGTCGCAGAGCCTGCTCGGATCGTTGGCCGCGGCATTGGCCGAGATCGATTGCACACAGGGCCTCGCAGAGATCGCACGCGAACAATCGTACGTGCGCCCCGTGCTCGACCAGAGCACGACGTTCGCGATCGAGGGTGGCCGCCATCCGGTGGTCGAGCAGGCCCTCAAAGCCGAGCGCAAGGGCCCGTTCATCGACAACGACTGCGTGCTCGGCC
>JANOAW010000464.1:0-7508 GCA_031411355.1 Hyphomicrobiaceae bacterium
CATGCAAAAGATGACGTTTGATCCGCTCAAAGATTTCACCTGGATCATGAATTTGTCGAGCTTCACGCTCGGTGTCGTGGTGCGTGCCGACGCACCGTGGAAAACTTTCCAGGACTATATCGCCGACGCAAGGGCAAACCCGGGCAAGATAAATTATACGACCTCGGGTGTCGGCGGATCGCTACATATCGGCATGGAGCAGATCGCCATGCAGGCCGGTGTCAAGCTCACGCATGTGCCGACCAAGGGTGGGTCGGAAGGTTGGGCCGCCATCGAGGGCGGGCACATCATGGCGCAGGCCGACGCGAGTGGTTGGGCGCCCCTGGTGGACGCAGGCAAATTCCGTCTGTTGGTGATCTGGACCGAGAAACGCAACGAGCGTTGGCCGTCGGTGCCGACGTTGGCTGAAACGGGTTACAACTTTTCGCTCGACAGCCCGTTCGGGATCATCGGTCCCAAGGGTATGGAGCCCGACATCGTCAAGAAGCTGCACGACGCCTTCAAGGCCGCCATGGCAGATGAGAAGTTCAAGGACCTCGGGGCGAAATATATCTACGCGCCGCGCCATATGGCGACCGAAGAGTACGGCGCGTTCGTCGTCAAGACCGTGGCCATACAGCGGCAACTGATCGAAACGCTCGGGCTTGCCAAGAAAGACGGCTGACGAGCCTGCCGGTTTGGGGGCGGCTTGGGTAATTGGGGGAAGCGCGTGATACGCAGTTCTGAATTCTGGGGTGGATTGTTCTGGCTTGCGGTCGGCGCGTTCGTTGTGTGGGCCGGGCGGGATCTGGGGTTAGGCAAAATCAATGATCCGGGGTCGGGCTTCGCCCTGTTCTGGATCGGCGTGCTGATGCTCATGTTGTCGAGTAGCGTGCTGGTGGCATCATTGCGGGAACCCGGTGCGACGCTCGCGAGCCTGTGGACCGGGACGCGATGGGCGAAGGTGCTGCTCATCGTCGCTCTGCTGGTTGCTTATGGCTTTGCCTTCGATGCGATTGGTTTCATTCCGTGCACACTTGTATTGCTGCTGATCCTGATGCTGTTCGTTGATCCGGTGCCCTGGTGGCAGGCAATACCTATTTCGTTTGGCGCGGTGTTCGGGGTGTGGGCGACGTTCACGAAAGCCTTGAAGATCCAATTGCCGGCGGGCGTGCTCGCGCCTTGGCTCGGTTGAGGCCGCGATGGATATCATCGACAATCTCGGTCTCGGGTTCTCGGTCGCGCTGCAGCCGAACAATCTGCTCGCCTGCTTCATCGGCGTGTTCATCGGCACGCTTGTCGGCGTTCTGCCGGGCATTGGCCCCGTGTCTGCGATGGCATTGCTGTTGCCGGTCACGCTGTCAGGATCGCCGGAGGCCGGCATCATCATGATGGCCGGGATCTACTACGGGTCGATGTACGGCGGATCGACCACGTCGATATTGGTCAATATTCCCGGTGAAGCTGCCAGCGTGGTGACGTGTCTCGACGGCCACGAGATGGCCAAGCAAGGCCGCGCCGGACCAGCGCTCGGCATGGCCGCGCTCGGCTCGTTCATCGCCGGCACGGCTGCGATCTTGATGCTGATGCTGGTTGCGCCGGCATTGTCGCGGTTCGCCGTCTCGTTCGGGCCGGCGGAATATTTCAGCCTGATGGTGCTCGGCCTGATGTTGCTGGCGTTCATGACGCAAGGCTCGATCGCAAAAGCCTTGCTGATGGCGTGCATCGGCATCGTGCTCGGGTTGATCGGGATCGATCAGATCACGGCACAGGCCCGGCTGACGTTCGATAAGTTGGAGCTGCTGGATGGCATCGGCCTGGTGCCGGTTGTGATGGGGCTATTTGGCGTTGCCGAGATCCTGTCGAATCTGGAGCAGGCCATCCGCCGTGAAATCGTGTCGTCGAGTGTCGGGTCGCTGATGCCGACGCGCGAGGATTGGCGTCGCTCCGCGGGGCCTTTGACGCGGGGGACCGTCCTCGGCTTCTTTCTCGGCGTGCTGCCCGGGGGCGGGGCGGTGATAGCGTCGTTCGCGAGTTATGCCATCGAGAAGCGCCTATCGAAAACGCCGGAGCAATTCGGCAAAGGCGCCATCGAGGGGGTTGCCGGGCCGGAGGCCGCAAACAACGCCGCGGCCGGTGGGGCGTTCATTCCTCTGTTGACCCTTGGGATACCGCCGAATGTGGTCATGGCCTTGCTGCTCGGCGCATTCGTCGTGCATGGGCTTCAACCCGGGCCATTGATGATGACGCAGAATCCTAAGGTGTTCTGGGGCATCGTTGCCAGCATGTACATCGGCAACGTCATGCTGCTGGTGTTGAACATGCCGTTGATCGGCCTCTGGATCCGCGTGCTGTCCGTCCGCTACGCTATTTTGTTTCCGCTGATATTGATGTTTTGCGTGGTCGGTGTGTTCGCATCGGGCAATGCTGTTTTCGACGTTTTGATCATGACTCTGTTCGGCGTCCTTGGTTATCTGTTCCGTAAATTCGGTTATGAGCCGGCACCGCTGGTGCTCGCGTTCGTATTGGGTCCAATGTTGGAAAATAATCTTCGCAAGGCTCTCATCCTGTCGCAGGGCGACCTGATGACGTTCGTCGAGCGGCCGATTTCGGCGACATGCCTCGCGTTGGCGGCTGTTTCGCTACTCGCGGCCGTGCTGCCCGGTCTGGCGTCGAAACGGAACGTGATCGCGCAGGACCAGAGTTGAGGGGCAGGCGACGGCTGACCGCGTGTTTGTGCCATGCGGGCGCGGGCCGAGTGTGATACGGAGCGCGCGAGCCACACGCGGAGTATCGTGTACGCATGCGCATCATCGTCACTCGGCCGCAAAGTGATGCGACGGCCCTGCAGGAACGCATCGAAGCCTTGAGCCATGATGTGGTGTCGGAGCCGTTGCTCAAGTTGTCGTTCGCTGACTGCGAACCGATCGAGCTTGACGACGCTCAAGCGCTGATCGCGACCAGCCGCAATGGACTGCGGGCGCTCGAACATCAGCGGTTGGTGCCGGACGCGCTGCCGTTGCCGATCTATGTCGTCGGCCCCGGCACGGCGGCGGCCGCCCGGGCACTCGGGTTTGAACACATCGTTGCCGGCACGGGCACGGCGCGGGATCTGTTGACCACGATCATGGGTGGGCTCGATCCTCATGCCGGACATATCGTGCAGCTGGCCGGCGACACGCTGGCGTTCGATCTCGCCGGCGAAGCGTCTCAGCACGGCTTTCGTATCGTGACACCGGTGGTCTACAAAATGGTGGCGGCAAAGCGTTTCACGCCAGCTGCAGCCTATGACATCGCGTCGGGCGAGGCCGATGCCGTGATGTTGCTGTCGCCGCGCACCGCCGACGTGTGGGTATCGCTCGTCACGTCGCAGGGATTGCTCGATCAGGCGCGACGGATGCTACACCTGTGCCTGTCACCGGCCGTCGCGCGCCGGCTCGCTGTCCTCGGTGCGATCAGGATCGAAACGGCCGTGCAACCGAATCTCGACGAGATGTTGGCGTTGATCATTTGATGCGGCGCGAATTTTTGCTAGAGAGTGTGTCGCTGAAGCAACGAGGCACCGCCAATATCGGGACGTGCGCTGACGGGTCGTTAACCTGGCCAAGTGTATGACCCAGCATCCCAATTTTTGCCGGTGTTGGCGTCGAATGTGCGGGCGCTGACCGGTTTCGACGCCGATGGCTGAACGAGTGGAGTCGCGTGGACATGTCCGACAGTAAGAACGACGGCAAGGGCGGTATCCCCCCAGGTCAGCCTGCCGGTCAAGCCGCCTCGGCGTCGATGCCGAAGAAGCCAGCGCCGATCATCGATCTGAAGGCGACCGTCGTCGAGACGCCGAGAGCGCCGGGCGGGCCTAAAGCTGAACCGGCCAAAACCGTCGCCGCGGCTGCAACCGATGCCGCGACGTCGCAGCCGTCCCAAGCACCCGATGCGAAATCAGGCTCGCGACCAACGGATGCGAAATCGGCCGCGACTGCGAAAGTCGCCGATGCGGGCACGTCCAAACCAGGTGCGCCGCCGGCTGCAAAGCAGGCTGCTCCAGCTGCCGCTGCATCCGGGGCTCGGTCCGGGGGCGGATTCTTCACCCATATGGCGGCCGGATTGAGCGGCGCCATCGTGGCGATCGTCGCCTCGCAATTCGTCGACCTCGGTGTTGGTGGAGCGGGCGGTAACAGCGGCGAGATCACGCGGCGATTGGCCCAGCTCGAACAGGCGGTTGCCAAGCCCGCGCCGGCCGTCGAGGCGCAAAAACTCGTGGCTGCCGAAACGCGGATCGCCAAGCTCGAAGACGAGGCAAAATCACTTGCTAGTGGTCAGGTAAAAATTGCCACAGAGGCCTTACAAATCGAACAGCGGTTGACGGGGCAGACGGCGACTGGTGGGGACGCGGCTGCACGTGTCGCCAAGGTCGAAGAGCAGCTCGCCAGCATGGCGGCTGCGGCCGCTGCCGATCCGCGCGGCGGCACACGTCTGCAGCAGCTGGCCGAATTGACCGGAAAAGTGCGCGATCTCGATTCGCAACTGGCGACGCGGACGGCGCAACTCAAGACGGAAATGATCCAGCAACTGGAGCAACGGCTGGCGAAGTCGACCGAGCAGACAGAGACTGCGCGGTCGCTGTTGGCGCAGCGCACGCAATCGGTCGAGCAGTCCGTCAAATCGATCACGGAAGAGACAACGGCGCTGCGGTCGGGCATGGATACACTCAAAACCGATGTCGACAGCCGTTTGAAGCAAGCCGCAAAGCCAGCCGATGTGCAGGCGGCGATCGCGCCGGTGGCGACTAAACTCGGCCAGCTCGAAAGCAGCATGCAAAGCGTGGTCAAGAGCGAGCAGGATCGCAATGCCACGGCCGGCAACATCTTGCTCAGCCTCGAACTCGCCAATCTCAAACGCGCCCTCGATCGGGGCGGCAAATATGCGTCGGAACTCGCCGCCGTGCAGAAGCTCGCCGGTGGCAAGCTCGATCTCGGCGTGCTGGAAAAACAGCAGATCGACGGCGTGCCGGGGCTCGAAATTCTCGGCAGGGAATTGGCCGGAATTGCGCATGGCATGCTCGAAGCGGAAGCTGAGCCGGCGGATGCCAGTATCGGCGATCGCATGCTGTCCGGCCTCAAGTCGGTGGTGCGCGTCCGTCGAGTTGATCATGCGCCCGGAGACAAGAGCACCGAGGCTCAGATCGCGCGCATGGAGGCCTATTTGAAGGAGGGTCGGATCGCTGATGTGGTCGAGGTGGCCAAAGCGTTGCCGCCGAAGGCCGTGACACCGTCCGCTGTGAAGTGGCTTGCCCGCATCGAACAACGTGCGCAGATCGATAAAGCCTTGAGTGATCTCGATGCGAGCCTGAAGTCGTCGCTCGCTGGCGGTGCTCAGCCGAAGAAGGGAACAAACTGATGCTCCGTCTGGTTCTCTTTCTCGGCGGTATCCTTGCCGCCGCTATCGGCCTGCATTGGCTGGCCGAGCATCCCGGTGACATTGCGCTGGCCTGGCAGGGTTATCGCATCGAAACGACGTTTTTCCGCGGAGTGCTGCTTCTTGCAGCGGTGATGGGCACCACTGTATTAGTGTGGGGCCTCGTGCGACGGCTCTGGCGCACACCTGGCAGTATCGGACAGATGGTCACGCGCCGTCGTGAGCGGCGCGGGCTCGATGCCATTTCGAGTGGCATGATCGCCATCGGCTCGGGTGACAAGTCACTGGCAATGCGCGCCGCTGTGCAAGCGCGGAAATCTTTGCCGAACGAACCGCTGACACATTTGTTGCGCGCGCAGGCGGCCCAGCTGCAAGGCGATAGTGCCACCGCGCGACGTATCTTCGAGGCGATGCTGGCGTCGCCCGACACCGAGCAGCTCGGCCTGCGCGGTCTTTATCTTGAAGCTAGACGTGTGGACGAGACGGTTGCTGCGGAACAATTCGCCGCGCGTGCACTCGCCCTCAATCCGAAACTCGAATGGCCAGCGCAATCGCTGTTCGAGTTGCAATGCCGGCAAAAGACCTGGGACAGTGCGCTGGAAACGCTCGCAACCGCGCGCAAGTTCGGCCACGTCGACCGCGCCGTCGCCGATCGCCGTCGTGCCGTGCTGTTGACGGCGCAGGCGCAAGCGCTCGAAGAGGCGCGCCCGGACGAGGCGATGGCGCTGGCCGCTGAAGCCCACGGTCTGGCGCCTGATCTGGTGCCGGCAGCTGCTATCGCTGGACGCGTGCTCGCGGCCCGCGCTCAGACATCGAAAGCTGCCAAGATTTTGCAGCGGACATGGAAAATCATGCCGCATCCTGATCTTGCGGCGGCGTACGCGTATGCGCGCGCTGGCGACAGCCCGAGCGACCGGATGAGCCGTTTGCGCCAATTGGCACAGACCACACCTGGCAGCATCGAGGGGCCGATCGCCATCGCTACGACGGCGATGGAGAACCGCGATTGGCAGACGGCGAAAACCGCGCTCGAGCCGTTGACGACGCAAGCGGATCTCACGCATCGCATCGCGACACTGATGGCGCGCATCGAGGGCGAGGGCTTCAATAACGCCGGCAAGGTACGTGAGTGGTTTGCCCGCGCCGTGCACGCCAAGCGTGACGCCGCCTGGACCGCCGACGGTGTGGTGTCTGAGCAATGGGCTCCGGTGTCGCCCGTGTCGGGGAGACTGGACGCGTTCGAATGGCGTATCCCAGTCGAGGCCCTGGAAAAACCCGAGGCTGCGCTGATTACACAGCGCATGGAAGATCTGGCCAAACTCGGCGCGACGGCAATGCTGGCGGACGCGCCCAAAGTCACAATCGACGACGACAAGCGGGTGGTCGAAAACTCGCGGCCAGCGGCCCGGCCATCGTCGGCGCCAAGCTCCGTCAAGCCAGTGACAGGAAAATCGCCCGAGGACTGGCTGCACGACGACGACGACATGCCGAAGGGCGGTCCAAAAAGTGGGCCAAAGAGCCCGACGAACAGTGGTCGCGGCGCGCAACCATCTCGGCCCGTCACCACGGTGAATAATGGTCCGACGGCGTCCGCACTCACCAAAAGTGACGGCTATGGTCGATCGCCCGACGATCCCGGCACCGAACCGCTCGATCCAAATCGGACCTCGTCGCAACTGGAACGCTATCGCTTGATCGGGGCGAAAACCTGATTGCCCAAGCCGGGCATTCGCATCAGCGCGTGCCCTGGCATTCGGCAAACGGCCCATTGCCAGCGACCGCGTGATCGTGCTTTTTGAGCGGGCACGAACACGAGCCGCGGGAGGTCGCAGAAACTCGATGTGGGCATTCATTTTGCGCCGTCTGCTGGCGACGATCCCAGTCATTCTGGTGGTCGCTGTCTTCGTGTTTCTGATGCTGCGTCTGACCCCGTCAGATCCGGCTGCCATCATTGCCGGTGACAATGCCAACGCGGAGCAGGTGGCCGCTATTCGCACGCAATTGGGACTGGATCAGCCTCTGCATACGCAGTTCTTCATCTGGTCCGGAAAAATTCTGCAAGGTGATCTCGGCGAAAGTTTCTTCTTCAAGAAGACGGTTTCGTCGCTGATCGG
>JANOAW010000465.1:0-4410 GCA_031411355.1 Hyphomicrobiaceae bacterium
TCAGTAACGGCTTTTGGGCGCGGTGGGTGTCTGACCGAGGTCAGACACCATTGCTCAGGCCAGTCACCCGGTTCATGCCTGTGGCGAGCAGACACCACGGCTCAGGCCCGTGGCGGCACGACGTCCTTGAATGCGTCGAACCCCTTCCAAGCCGGTTCTTTTGGCACCACGTCGCGCGCGGGCAGATACTCGGACGGCGTGCCGCTCGCCAGATCGGGAATATAACGGGGACAATTCGGAAAAATGTGTTCCGGCACCACGCGTACGATGGCCTGCGCACCGGGATGATCCTGCCGCAGGCCAGCTTCGACAAGCACCGTCGCGCGCCCATTGACCCGCAGTCGCTTCGGTCTGTCACCAAGCGTGATGAAAAGCAGGCCCACCTGCGGGTTGACCATGACGTTGCCGAGACTCTTGAACATGCCGTTGCCGTCGTAGTCGGGAAAGGCGAGCAGATCCGGCGCAAGGACAGTGACGAAGCCTGCAGGTCCACCCTTGAACGAACAGTCGGGCCGGCCGTCAGCATCGGCGGTCGCCAGGAAGAAGAACCCGACGCTTTCGATGAAGGCCTTGTCCTCGTCCTTGAAGCGATCACGCCAAAGCCGCTCCACCAGTCGGTCCGCAAGTTTGGTGGAGCCGAACTGCGCCTGCAGATCGCGATTGCCGTCATGATACATCGACATGCGGACCTCCGATGCCCGGCCAACAGGACCGGATCATCGCATATCCACAACGCCGTGATGAGCAACGTCAAGCGGCGGCGCGAAATGCAACAGACGACCCGCCCGAGGCGGATCGACCGTCACGCCCCCGTCTGTTTGCGCATATCCTTGCCGTCGATGCCGGCGACAATCACCGGCTTCTTCATGGCGTCGCGGCGGAAGGGTTCGCCGAGTTCCTGGTTCAGGATGATCTCGATGAAGGTCGTTTTGCGGTTTTTCTGCGCGTCGCAGCCGTGCTTGATCGCGGCTGTCACTTCGGCTTGCGTCCGGGCGACGATGCCCTCGAACCCGCAGGCCGTGGCAACGCGCGCATAGCTCAGGTGCGGGTCGAGTTCGGTGCCGACGAAGTTGTCATCGTACCAGAGCGTCGAGTTGCGCTTTTCGGCACCCCACTGGTAGTTGCGGAAGATGACCATGGTAATGCCAGGCCACTCTTCGCGTCCGATCGCCGACATCTCAGACATCGATATGCCGAAAGCGCCGTCACCGGCAAAGCCGACCACGGGCGTATCCGGGTTGCCGATCTTGGCGCCGATGATCGAGGGGAAACCGTAGCCGCACGGGCCGAACAGGCCGGGTGCCAGATATTTGCGACCGACTTCAAAGGTCGGGTAAGCGTTGCCGATGGCGCAATTGTTGCCGATGTCCGACGAGATGATCGCGTCCTTCGGCAGACCGGCCTGGATAGCCCGCCAGGCCTGCCGCGGGCTCAAACGCTCGGGATCTTTCGTGCGCGCGCGCTGGTTCCAGGTGGTGCCGGGATCATCGTCCTCGTGATCCATGCCAGACAACGCCTGCAGCCACGCCGACTTGCTCTTGTGCACCAGCGCCTTGCGCTCTTCACGACCGACGTTACCGGCGGTAGGCGTCAACTGCGTCAGAATCTGCTTTGCCACCAGTTTGGCATCGCCACAGATGCCGACGGCGACCGGCTTGGTCAAACCTATGCGGTCAGCGTTGATGTCGATCTGAATGATCTTCGCCGTCTTCGGCCAGTAGTCGATGCCGTAGCCGGGCAAGGTCGAAAACGGATTGAGGCGCGTGCCGAGGCACAGCACGACATCGGCCTTGGCGATGACCTCCATGGCGGCTTTGGAGCCATTGTAGCCGAGCGGTCCCATGGCGAGACGGTGAGAGCCGGGAAAGCTGTCATTGTGCTGATAGTTCGAGCACACGGGCGCATCGAGCTTTTCGGCCAGCGCCGCGCAATCGGCGATCGCCCCGGCAAGCACCACGCCGGCGCCCGACAGGATCACCGGGAACTTCGCCTCCGACAGCAGTTTCGCCGCCTCCTTGATGGCATTCGCGCCGCCGGCCGGAGGCTCGAACTCGACGATCTGCGGCAAGGTGATATCGATGACCTGCGTCCAGAAATCACGCGGCACGTTGATCTGTGCGGGTGCGGACAGGCGCTTCGCCTTCAGGATCACACGGTTCAGCGTCTCGGCCATGCGCGAGGGATCGCGCACTTCTTCCTGGTAGCAGACCATGTCGCGGAACAGCGCCATTTGCTCGACTTCCTGGAAGCCGCCCATGCCGATGGTCTTGTTGGCTGCCTGCGGCGTTACCAGCAGCATCGGCGTATGGTTCCAGTACGCGGTCTTGATCGAGGTGACGAAGTTGGTGATGCCCGGGCCGTTCTGGGCAATGCACATGGCGATTTTGCCGGTCGTGCGCGTGTAGCCGTCACACATGATGGCGCCGTTGCCCTCGTGCGCCACGTCCCAGAAATGGATGCCGGCTTTAGGGAAATTGTCCGAGATGGGCATGAAAGCCGAGCCGATGATACCGAACGCATGCTCGATGCCATGCATCTGCAGCACTTTGACGAAGGCCTCTTCGGTGGTCATTTTCATCGGGACGGCTCCTGCGGACATCGATCGCGCGGGTTCTGTCACAGGTCGCGGGAGCGAGCAACGGTGCCGAACCGGTGCATCGGGACTCGGGACTAGCGGGTGAATGCGCCAGCTCGAGGTTCAGCGCGTTACGCATGAGCCCTGCTGTCGGTCATTCGATGACTGGTTTCCCCGTATCGAGCTTGGTGCCGGGGAAATATTTGTCGAGGCGTACATCGGCCGAGCGTGCGTGCGCCTCCATGCCTTCGATGCGCGAGATGCGCGCGGTGGCGAGCGCCACATCTTTCGAGCCCTCGCGCGTCATGCGCTGCCACGACAGCGGCTTCAGATATTTGTGCACCGACAGGCCCGCCGAATAGCGGCCGGCCGCTTTCGTCGGCAGAATGTGGTTTGGCCCCGTCGCCTTGTCGCCGTACGCGACGGTGGTTTCTTCGCCGAGAAACAGCGAGCCGTAGTTGGTGAGGTTGGCCAGCCACCACGCGATGTCCTTGGCCTGCACCTGCAGATGCTCGCAGGCATATCGATCCGATACCTGCACAAGCTCGTCCCGCGTGTCGCACAGAACCACCTCGCCATAGTCGCGCCACGCAGCCGTTGCCGCATCGCGCGCGGTCGGCGGCAACGTGGCGATCAGTTCGGGAATACGCGCCATCACGCGCTGAGCCAGGTCACGCGACGTGGTCAGCACCCAGCCCGGACTTTCATGCCCGTGCTCGATCTGCCCAACGATGTCGGCCGCAACGATTTCCGGATCGGCCGTCTCATCACAGATCACAGCCACTTCCGAGGGGCCGGCGAACACATCGATGCCGACTTGGCCGAAGAGCATGCGCTTGGCTTCGGCAACGAATTTGTTACAGGTCCAACCAGCACGTCGGCGGGTTTGCCCGTAAACAGACCTTTGGCCATGGCCGCAATCGCCTGCACGCCGCCGAGCGTCATGATGACGTCAGCGCCGGCGCGATGCATGGCGTAGAGCACGAACGGGTGGATGCCATCGCCACGATAGGGGGCCGAGCATGCGACGACGGTTTTTACGCCAGCCGCGCGCGCCGTCGCGATCGACATGTAGGCCGAGGCGATGTGGGCATAGCGGCCCGTCGGCACGTAGCAGCCGGCGACGTTGATCGGCACCATCTTCTGGCCCGCGATGACACCCGGCGAGAGTTCGATCTCGAAGTCGCGAATGCTCGCGCGCTGGGCGTCGGCGAAGCGGCGCACGCGATCCGTGGCGTAGTCGATATCGCGCTTCAAGTGCGCCGGCAGATCTTTCGTGCGCCGCTCGATCTCAGCGTCCGTGACGATGATGTCACCCGACCATTTGTCGAGTTTCAAGGCATAGTCCCGCACCGCCTGCTCGCCGCCAGCTGCGATGGTGGTGAGCATCTCCTCGACGACGGTGCGCGCCGCGACGCTTTCCGTCTCGGGGGTTTTTGCTGCGCGCTTCAGGTGCGTGATGGTCATGACCCAGGCAATCTCGTGGAACCCGAAGCGGCACTCGCTGCCGCCCGGTCGTCTGGTTTATCTCGCGTCACGCACCCAATGGCAAAGTTACGCTTACCTGGCAAAGTGACGGAAGAGCTTTATCGCAGCGGCGCTGGAGCAGAGCCGATTGGTGGGATGGGATCGCAGCGGTGGTTGTGAATGAGCCATGTCTGCCGTCGGGTAGCGCTGCAATCTCTCGACCACCGACTTACGCTGCTTTGAAATGCGGACGAAGAGAACGTTGTGGGACTGGGCCAATAGGGTGCGTCAGTTGATTCTTCAGCCACAGCTGGATGAAGGTCCGGTCTTGACGGTATCGCGACCGTGACTCGGGTCTCGGCCGAGCA
>JANOAW010000466.1:0-9513 GCA_031411355.1 Hyphomicrobiaceae bacterium
GAGAAGGGCAAGGTCAAGGTGCAGGCCATGGTGACGGAACGTGTCGGCAAGGGGGTGGCGTTCATGCCGTTCCACTTCGCCGGACACTTCCAAGGCCAGGATCTGCGGGCCAAGTACCCCAAGGATACCGATCCCTACGTGCTCGGCGAATCGACCAACGTCGCCCAGACCTACGGCTACGACTCGGTGACCCAGATGCAGGAAACCAAGACCACCCTGTGCAAGATCACGCGGGCTTGACCCGGATGCACGACGGCGAGCGGCGCACAGCCTCTCGTCCGTTCTGCCCGCGCAGGCGGGGACCAGAATGAAATGCCAATCAACGAATATCTGCCAATCGCGTAACCGACTGACCATCGCGCAACGGCTTCGAAAAATGCCACGGACCAGCAGAATCCAATTGAACTCGGGTCTCCGCCTGCGCGGGGATGACGCGGTGTTGGACGTGCGGGCGACGGATGGCGTAGCGGCCGCGGCAAACAAGGTCCCAGCTTCGGGGAGATACCAATGGCACGCATGAAATTCCTCTGCGACGCCGAGCGTTGCATCGAGTGCAACGCCTGCGTCACCGCCTGCAAAAACGAACATGAAGTGCCGTGGGGCATCAATCGTCGTCGCGTCGTCACCATCAACGATGGCAAGCCGGGTGAGCGCTCGGTTTCCGTTGCCTGCATGCACTGTTCGGATGCGCCGTGCATGGCGGTCTGCCCCGTCGATTGCTTCTATCAGACGTCCGAGGGCGTGGTCCTGCACAACAAGGATCTGTGCATCGGTTGCGGCTATTGCTTCTACGCCTGCCCGTTCGGTGCGCCGCAGTATCCGCAGGCCGCCAACTTCGGCTCGCGCGGCAAAATGGACAAGTGCACCTTCTGCGCCGGCGGCCCTGAAAAGGACGCAGCCAAAATGATCGTCAAATACGGCCGCAACCGCTTGGCCGAGGGCAAACTGCCGCTGTGCGCCGAGATGTGCTCGACCAAGGCCCTGCTTGCCGGTGACGGCGATGTGGTGTCAGCAATCTATCGCGAGCGCGTGGTCACACGCGGCTTCGGTTCCGGCGCCTGGGGTTGGGGTAAGGCCTATCCGGGCCAGTCCGGGTGATGCTTGGGGGCAGGCCATTTTTCTGCTCCCCGAAAGACTGACAGACTGCCAGACTTTGTCGGTCTGGCTGCTGTCACACGGAGGGATGAAACGCCGATGCCGACTGTGGCACCTCGATTGTTCGGTGTGTTCGTCACCTGCGCCATCGGGCTGTTCGGCACGTCTTTCACGGTGCTGGCGCAGTCGTGCACCGTCAGAAGTTCGACCGACGTAACGTGTACGGATTCATACACGTCCTGCCTTGCCAAAAACGAGTTGGCCGGGTGCCGTTCGACACGGAACGAATGCCTCAAGACCGGCCGGTGGATTTGGCGGACGTCGTCAGGGTGCACGGATTGGGGGACGCGCCAGAAGAAGTAGATCGCGCCTGCATTCGATCATGCGCGCAAACACGAAACGAGATCTAGATGACACGCCGTGGATTACTGGCCTGCAGCCTTGTCGCCACCGTTGCCCTCGGCGCCTGCCGTCCCGAAGACGCCAAGCGCCAAACTGAATTCACGCCCGGCGTCTACAAGGGCGAGCCGATGCCGACGCTGACCAAGCAGCAGGTGGAAGACCTGAACAAGCGCGGCTACTTGTTGCGCTGACAGGCTGACCAAAGTTCGATCGGTCAGCCGCCGCAGGGTCCGGGCACTCAAAGCGGCACACGACCTGCTACCGGCGTCCGGCCTCGGCCAGACCTAACACCACGAGCACACCGAATGCGCCAGACATCCATCCGACGTTTCTTAGCGCTGCTCGCTCTGCCGCTGATGGCGCTGTTGGCGATCGATTTCGCCGCCGCCCAGTCGAGCGTGCGGCCGCCCGCCGGTGCCGTCCAAAACGCCACGCCGAAAGCCGACGCGGGGGAGCCCGGCGGACGCGGCGCGGTTCCAAACGATGATCTCTGGGGTGGCATCCGCAAAGGTGCGCAGGGCAACGTCACCATTCCCGACAAGAAGGCTGGCGTCCTGGTTCAATCCGGTGGCGAAGCCTGGCGCAATTTCCGCAATGGTCCGCTGGTGACCTACGGTGCGTTTGCCATGGGCGGTATGTTGGTGCTGCTCGGACTATTCTATCTCGTGAAGGGCAAGATCCGCATCGACGCCGGCTGGTCCGGGCGGACAATTCAGCGCTTTTCCCATCTGGACCGGATGGGCCACTGGTTGTTGGCGTCGTCTTTCATCGTGCTGGCATTGACCGGACTGAACGTTCTCTACGGCCGGGATGTGCTGATGCCGGTGATCGGCAAAGATGCGTTCGCCTCGCTATCGATGTTCTTCAAATGGCTGCACAACTATGTGGCCTTTGCATTCATGGTCGGTCTCGCCATGACCTTCGTCATGTGGCTCAAGCACAATTTCCCCAACAAGTACGACGTCAAGTGGCTGCTCAAGGGCGGTGGCATGTTCTCGCGCGGTCACACGCATCTGCCGGCGAAGAAATTCAATGCCGGCCAGAAAATCTTGTTCTGGCTCATCATGCTTTGCGGCGTCTCGATCTGCCTGTCCGGTTGGATGCTGCTGTACCCCTTCACGACGTCTGCTTTCGCAAAGACATTCGCCTATCTGAACATTCTCGGGCTCGGATTGCCGACGACTCTGACGCCCATGCAGGAGCAGCAGTATGCGGCGCTCTGGCATTCGATGATGGCCATTTTCATGGTCTGCGTGATCTTCGGCCATATCTACATCGGCACCGTCGGCATGCAGGGCGCCTTCGACGCCATGGCGTCGGGCAATGTCGACGAGAATTGGGCGCGTGAGCACCATTCGGTGTGGGCTGAGGAAGAACTCGCGAAGTCGGTGGCGCAGATCGGCTCAGGCACGCGACCGCAGCCAGCCGAGTGACCGGTCGGCTGAGTGAGGTGTCCAGAGCTGCCAAGTCGCGATCGGGAGCCTGGCGTCGCCGTCGGCGTACGAGGGCGGCCGGATCTCTAGCCGTGCGCGCGCATCATTCGGCCTCGCGGCGCGAAAATATGCTTTTTCCGATGCACGAAACGCCATTCGGCAAATTGACATCATTGTGTCCGCACTGGATAACGGCTCAGGACCCGCAGCCGCTCGAAAGCGGACCGATCCTGCTGCATCCGCGGGATGGCGTTGATTTCGAAAACGTCGATGTCGATCTCGCACGCGGCTCAAGTACAGGGAGATAACCACCTCATGAAATCCGTCGTAAAATTCGGACTGACCGCGGTCGCAGCTGTCGGCTTCTCGACCGCTGCCTTCGCTCAAGCCAAGACGCTCGATACCGTCAAAGCGCGCGGCTCGCTCACCTGCGGCGTCGGCACCGGCCTTGCCGGTTTCGGCCAACCTGACGACAAGGGCGCCTGGACCGGCCTCGACGTCGAATACTGCCGCGGCCTTGCTGCAGCCATCTTCGGCGATGGCCAGAAGGTGACCTTCAAGCCGCTGTCGGCCAAAGAGCGCTTCACGGCTCTGCAGTCGGGTGAAGTCGATGTGCTCGCCCGCAACTCGACCTGGACGATCACGCGTGACAGCTCGCTCGGCCTGTCGTTCGCTGCCGTCAACTTCTACGACGGCCAGGGTTTCATGGTGTCGAAGAAACTCGGCGTGAAGAGCGCCAAGGAACTGAAGGGCGCATCGGTCTGCGTGCAGACCGGTACCACCACCGAACTCAACCTCGCCGACTTCTTCCGCACCAACAAGATGGACTACAAGACCGTCGTGTTCGAGAAGAACGACGAAGTGGTTGCTGCGTATGACGCCGGCCGTTGCGACGCGTTCACGACCGACGCTTCGGGCCTGTATGCCGAACGTCTGCGCATGAAGTCTCCCGACGACCATATCGTGCTGCCTGAAATCATCTCCAAAGAGCCGCTCGGACCGGTCGTTCGTCAGGGCGACAGCCAGTGGTTCACCATCGTCAAGTGGGTCCACTATGCGATGTTGAACGCTGAAGAGCTCGGCGTCACCCAGAAGAACGTCGACGAAATGGCCGGCAACGCCAACCCGGAAATCAAGCGTCTCCTCGGCAAGGAAGGCGATTTCGGCAAGGGCCTCGGTCTCGAGAACGACTGGGTCGTCAAGATCGTCAAGGCCGTCGGTAACTACGGTGAAAGCTTCGAGCGCAACGTCGGTTCGGGCTCGCGCCTGAAAATCGACCGCGGCGTCAACAAACTGTGGAACGCCGGTGGCCTCCAATACGCGCCGCCGATCCGCTGACGCTTCGAGGGCCGGATTTCTCCAGGGAGATCCGGCCCTCTCTGCATGTATTCAAATGTGACGAAAACGAGACGCAATTTCAGAGAGGCGTCGCACCGTTACTTGCTGGTTCGTTATCGGCCGGGTCGACGTGCGCCGCACGCCAGCGGAATGACACCTTCGAGCCAGCCGCTATGGTTGCGGTTTAGAATAGCCGAGCAGTCCCGCCTTGAAGCCGACTGAGGCAGCCGACGCGTTTGTCACCGAGAGGCTAAAGATCATGCGTGCGAAATTTTGGCTGGTGACTGTTTTTACTGCCTCTGTCTTGGCGAGCACGGCACTCGCCCAATCTCAAAAGACGCTCGATACCATCAAGCAGCGCGGTTTTGTGTCGTGTGGTGCGTCGCAGGGTGTGGTCGGTTTCAGCGCCCCCGATGACAAGGGCAACTGGTCTGGCTTCGATGTCGATTTCTGTCGAGCGTTGGCCGCGGCCGTACTTGGCGATCCACAAAAGGTCCAATTCAAGGCCCTGTCGGCAAAGGAGCGGTTCACGGCTGTGCAATCCGGCGAGGCGGATCTTTTGTCGCGCACGACCACTTGGACGTTGTCGCGTGACAGTACAATGGGCCTCTCGTTTGCCGGCGTCATGTTCTATGACGGACAGGGCTTCCTCGTGCGCAAGAGTCTTGGCATCAAAGTCCCGACCGATCTCAAGGGCGCTACCATTTGCACGACCGCCGGCACCACCAGCGAGCTCAATCTCGCCGACTATTTCCGGTCTCGCAACGTGACCTACAAAACACTGGTCTTTGAGAAAAACGACGAGGTCATCTCGGCGTACGAAGCCGGCCGATGTGACAGCTGGAGCACGGACGCGACGGGTCTGTGGGCCGAGCGCCAGAAGTTGAAAAATCCCGACGATCACACGGTATTGCCGGAGATCATCTCGAAGGAACCGCTCGGGCCGGTGGTTCGGCAGGGTGACAGCCAGTTCTTCACCATTGTCAAGTGGACGTACTTCGCGCTCCTCAACGCCGAGGAGCTAGGCGTCACGCAGAACAATGTCATTGAAATGCTGGCGTCGACCAATCCCGAAATCAAGCGCCTGCTTGGAAAAGAAGGCGATTTCGGCAAGGGCATCGGTCTCGATAACGACTGGGTGGTGAAAATCATCAAAGCCGTCGGGAACTACGGCGAAATCTACGACCGCAACGTCGGCTCGGGTTCGCGACTGAAGATCGAGCGCGGCATCAACAAGCTCTGGAACGCCGGCGGCATCCAGTACGCCCCGCCGATCCGGTAAAGTCTGCGACACCGGATCGGACGTGCCGCCGGTGGTGCCTGCGAGTTGTGAACGACCTTTATCGACCGACGAGCGTACACTCATCACCACGGATCCAAGGGACATGCTAACGTCTGCAGAATTCCACTGGGTCTACGTCGACCGGCGAAAGCTAACGAATGTTGAGCATGCACGCAGATCAGACGACAATTTGGACGCGTGAAGGACTGGGACCCGGCAATGGCAGTCACTGACGATCCGCGGTTTTCCTCGGCGCCGCCCAAACCGAAGAGCACGGGCAGCTTTCTGTACCGACGTGAGGTGCGACAAGCGATCTATCAGATCCTCGTTCTGTCTGGCGTAGTGTTGATCGGTTATCTGATCATCCACAACACCTCGGAAAACCTACGCCAGCGTAACATTGCCTCGGGTTTCGGATTTTTGCGCTCGGTCGCCGGTTTCGATATTGCCCAGACTCTGATCGAATACTTCAACACGTCGAGCTATGGACGGGCGTTTCTGGTCGGACTTTGGAATACCATTCTCGTCGCCATCATCGGCATCGTGCTCGCGACCATCCTCGGCTTCGTCGCCGGTGTAGCGCGGCTGTCGACCAATTGGCTGATCGCCAAGATCGCGACGCTCTATGTCGAGACGATCCGCAATGTGCCGCTGCTGCTGCAACTCTTTTTGTGGTATTTTGGAGTTCTTAAATCGCTGCCGCCACCGCGCCAGAGCGTCAATGTGGCGGATACGGTGTTCCTCAACGTGCGTGGGCTGTACATGCCGCGCATCGAGGGCTTGGTCTCCTATGAGACAATCGGCGCCCTCGCCGTCGCGATCGCCGCAGCCGTCGGTCTGACGCGCTGGGCCAACAAGCGGCAGATGGCGACCGGCCAACGGTTTCCTGCGGGTCTGACGAGCCTTGCCGTCATCATCATATTGCCGGTGCTCGCGTTCCTGTCGACGCATTGGCCGGTGCAGATCGAATTCCCGACGCTGCAGGGCTTCAATTTCAGCGGCGGTGTCGTCATCCAGCCAGAGCTGGTGGCCATCACCATCGGGCTCGTTGTCTATACCGGCGCCTTCATCGCCGAGATCGTTCGCGCCGGCATCCTCGGCGTGCCCAAGGGGCAATGGGAGGCAGCGCGCGCGATGGGCCTGTCGAGTGGCCAATTGTTGCGCCTCGTGGTCATGCCGCAGGCGATGCGCATCATCATTCCGCCGCTGACGTCGAACTACCTGAACCTGACCAAGAACTCGTCGCTCGGCGTCGCCATCGCCTATGCCGATCTGGTCAACGTCGCCGGCACCATCCTCAATCAAACCGGGCAGGCGGTCGAGGTGATCCTCATGATCATGGGCGTGTATCTGACCCTGTCACTCGTGACCTCCTTCTTCATGAACTGGTTCAACACCAAGATGGCGCTGGTCGAGCGGTGACCAAACCAGTTGGAGGAGGGCTTGAAGCGTCATGACCGCTGCATCACACCTGAAAATGACGGTGGACGAGTTTCTGCTTTGGTCACAATCGGTGCCGGGTCGGCACGAGTTGTTTCACGGTGAGGTGCAGGCGATGGCCGCCGAGCGAACCGGTCACGCCAAGGTAAAATTCCGCGTCCATAAGGCGCTCGATGACGCCCTTGCGGCAGCCGATGCGGAGTGTCATTTTTTGCCGGACGGTGTGACAGTGCGCGTGGCTGCTGATACCGCATATGAGCCCGACGCTTTGGTCCACTGTGGCAAAGAGTTGCCAGACGACGCCGTCGAAGTGCCGGCCCCGGTCATCGTCGTCGAGGTCTCGTCACCTTCGACGCGACGGGTCGATGCAGGCGTCAAACTGTCCGGTTATTTCGCTCTCGCGAGCGTCCATCATTACCTGATCATCGACCCTGTGGCGCCGCCGATCATCCACCATGCCCGACAGGCTGACGGGATGATACTGACACGTATCGTTGCAGGTGGGCCGATCACGCTGTCGCCGCCGGGGCTATCACTGAACGTCGACGCATTCTTCGGCTAAGGTCTTCATGTCCGATATCAGCTCCGCCTCCGAACCCATGATCAAGCCGCCCCGCGCTGTTGTCGGGCCGATCGCGTGGCTGCGCGACAACCTGTTTTCTTCGGTCGGCAACACGGTGCTGACGCTGCTCGGTTTCGGGCTGCTGTATCTTGCACTGAAGGGATTGGTGACGTTCGCCATTCTCGATGCCACCTGGATCGCAAAGGACGGCAGCGATTGTGCCAAGAACGACGGCGCGTGCTGGCCGTTCGTGTTCGCCAAGTTCGGCCAGTTCATGTATGGAACGTACCCGGAAGAATTGCGCTGGCGGCCAAAACTCGTCTATCTCCTGGCGATCGCCGCTTTGCTGCCGCTGATGTTCAACGGCCTGCGTGAGAAGCTCAAAGTGCTGATGTGGGTCGCGATCGTATCGGCTGCCTTCATCATCGCCAAATATGTGTTTCTTGCCATCGGATCACGCTTCACCGGCTTCGACGAAATGGTCGATCCCGTGTTTCTGGTCACGGTTTGCCTGCTTACGCTTGCGACGGTCTATCTCGAAGAGAAAACCGGCAAGACGCCGTTCGCGATCTTCTTCTTCTTTATCTTTCCAATACTGACATTCGTGCTGCTGGTCGGCAAAGTTCTGGGTCTGCAATATGTGCCGACGAACTTCTGGGGCGGGATGCTGGTGACGCTCGTCGTCGCAACGACCGGCATCGTCGCAGCGTTTCCGCTCGGTATGGCGCTGGCGCTCGGCCGGCGCTCCAACATGCCGATTATCAAAGGCGCGTCGGTCGCCTTTATCGAGTTCATTCGCGGCGTACCGCTGATCACCATTCTGTTCATGTCGTCGGTCATGTTGCCATTGTTCCTGCCGCCGGGTTGGGACATCGACAAATTGCTGCGCGCCCTGTTCATGGTCATGCTGTTTTCGGCCGCCTATCTCGCAGAAGTTATCCGCGGCGGCTTGCAGGCAATCCCGCGCGGCCAATTCGAAGCCGCCGACGCCCTCGGCCTCAACTATCGCCAGAAGATGAGCCTGATCGTCCTGCCGCAAGCTTTGAAGCTGGTCATTCCCGGCATCGTCAATTCTTTCATCGGCCTGTTCAAAGACACCTCTCTGGTGCTGATCATCGGCCTCTTCGATCTGCTCGGCGTCGTGCAAAAGAATATGTCGGACGCCAAGTGGTACGCGCCGACCACGGTCTTGACCGGATATCTGTTCGCTGGGTTTCTGTTCTGGATATTCTGCTTCGGCATGAGCCGCTATTCTATGGCGGTGGAGAAACGCCTCGCCGCCGGCGACAAGCGCTGAGCACGTTTTCGCAATCCAGTGCGCTGTACAGGGCGTCGGCTCATCGGCTGTTGTCATCGCGCGCCCGCGGCATCGACGCTGCTCTGGTTCCCCGGGGGCTGTGGGAAACTGACTTAGCTGTTGAAGTTGGTAAAAAAGTCGTAGATGGCAACTGGATGTTAAGACATATGACGGCCTTATTGCGCCGCGATTGAGCGATAGTCACCGCTCGAATCGAGGCGGATCGCTTGATCTGCCTGAGCCACGTCCCAACGTCGGTTCCGTCAGTTCCGCGTTCCTTTGGGGGAAGTCATGACCATGACCCTGTTGCGCCGCATGGCGTTTATCGTTGTTGCAGCCGGCGCTTGCGCTCAGGCGGCATTCGCTGAAACCACTCTAGATTCCGATGCACTCAAGATGGCCGTTTCAGGTAAAACCGTGCGCCTCGAGACGGCGGTCGGCTCGATCCCGATCAGCTTTCGCGCCGATGGCACGATGACCGGTCGCTCGACCGACATGGTGAACTATCTTGGTCGGGGCTATGACACGGGCACGTGGTGGATCGCCGACAACCAGCTCTGCCAGAAATGGAAGATGTGGATGGATGCGAAGTCTTATTGCTTCATTCTGCGCCAAGCCGGCCAGAAAGTGCATTGGACGCGCAATGACGGCCTCAAAGGCGTGA
>JANOAW010000467.1:0-5285 GCA_031411355.1 Hyphomicrobiaceae bacterium
TTTTTTCCTCAGCCGACAGCTCGACGCCCTCAGCCTTGCCCCCGCGATGCAGATTCGAGCGAAAATCGCCCGGTCGCCCCGTCCGTTTCATCGACGCCACCACCTCGCCGCCGACCACCAGCGCACGCACGTCGGAGCCGGCGGCTTCCTTGATGTACTCCTGCACGAGGATGTTGATGTTGGCCGCCGAAAACGCCTCGATGATCGACTTCGCCGAAGCCTGGGTCTCGGCCAGGATCACACCCATGCCTTGTGTCCCTTCAAGCAGTTTGATGACACACGGCACGCCGCCGACTTCCTTGATCACGTCTTCCGCCATGCGCGGGCCATGCGCGAACGCCGTCACCGGCAAACCGATACCTTCGCGCGCGAGCAGTTGCAGTGCCCGCAACTTGTCTCGTGAGCGCCCGATCGCGACGCTTTCGTTGAGCGGAAACACGCCCTGCATCTCGAATTGGCGCAGCACGGCCAGACCGTAATGCGTGACCGAGGCGCCTATGCGCGGAATGATGGCATCGTAGGCGCCAAGCGTCTTGCCACCGTGACGCAACACCGGCTTCGACGACGTGATGTTCATGTGCACGTGCAGGGTGTTGATCACGTCGATCGTGTGCCCACGCGATCGCGCGGCTTCGACGATCCGCTTGTGCGAATACAGCGTCGGATTGCGTGCCAGCATCACGAGCTTCAACGGCATCGGCGGGTCTCCCTGGTCAGCCCGCTCTGCACGCCTCGACCGCGCTCTGTAAAGGGATGTGCTCAACGCGACGCGGCCGTGATCTCGCGCCGACGTCGCTCGACGATGTCGTGTAGATTGTTCAGCTTCATCGATCCGACGGGCTCTATCTCGACCACCTCCAACGTCAATCCCAACGGCTGAGCCGCAAAAACAGCCGCTGTCGCCTCTGTCACGGCCGTAAAAATGCTCTCGGCCGCTTTCTGGCGCACCTCGGGTGATCGGCCGGCGCCGATGCGGGCTTGCACATGGATGAAGGCGTTGTCGGCATGGCCGTCGGCGATGACGCAATGCTCGCGCCGTGCCCCTCGCGTACGCAATCCGCCGATTGGAAATACGCCCGTGGCGAGTGCCGCCGCATGCACCGCGTCGAGCAACGCCCGCATATCCATCGCGCGTTCAAGATTAGCTGAATATTCAACGATCACATGCGGCATGGCCGGGTCTCCGGTTTCGGCGATGGGACGATCCACTACACGCCCAGATATCGATCGCGCAGATCCCGATCGTCGACAACGGCGCGCATCGGCCCGGCGAACTGGATGGCGCCTTTGTCGATCACCAGCGCTCGATCAGCGATCCGGCTGGCGAAGGCAAGGTTCTGTTCCGAGATCAAGATCGCCACTCCCTCGCGCTTCATGGCAATGACGGCATCCGCCATCTGTTCGACGATGACGGGCGCAAGCCCCTCCGACGGCTCGTCGAGCAACACAGCTCTCGGATTGCCCATCAATGTCCGGGCGATCGTCAGCATCTGTTGTTCACCACCCGACATATGGCTCGCCCGTCGGCCACGCATCTCGGCGAGGTTGGGAAAAATCTCGAACAAGCGCTCGGGCGTCCAAGCCACGGCGCCATTGCGCGCCGATCGGCGACCGACATCGAGATTTTCTGCCACCGTCAGATCGGTGAAGATGCGCCGGTCCTCCGGCACATAGCCGAGTCCAAGCCGTGCGATCGCAAAGGGTTGCTGCGCGCCGATGTCGTGCCCGTCGAACACGATGCGCGCAGCGTCGCGCGAGATCAGCCCCATGACGGCCTTCAAGGTCGTCGACTTGCCGGCGCCGTTGCGTCCGAGCAGGGCCGCCACCTCGCCGTGGGCAAGCGTGAACGAAACTCCGAACAAGACCTGTGCCAGTCCATAGCGCGCGGTCAAATCGTCGACCCGAAGCAAAGGTTCGCTCATAGGCGGCCACCATGGCGCTGCGCCACCGATGCGGCCGCTTCCGAACCGAGGTCGCCGAGATAGACGCGCCGCACCAGCGGATTAGCGCGCACGGCCTCGGGCGTACCCTGTGCGACGATCTCGCCGCGCACCAGCACCAGAATGCGATCGGCGTAAGCGAACACGGCGTCCATGTCGTGCTCCGTGAACAGGACGCCGATGCGCTTCTCGTGGGCGAGCTGCTGAACCAGCCGCATCATGCGGTCGCGCTCGGTCGGCGCCATGCCCGCCGTCGGCTCGTCCATGAGCAGCAACTTTGGAACCGATGCGAGCGCGATGGCAAGTTCGACCCGCTTCACGTCGCCATAGGCGAGTTCCGACATCGGTCGCTGCGCCGCCGCGCGCATGCCGACGGCATCCAGCAGCCCGTCGGTCTCATCTTGGCGCAGCGTGTGCGCCGTTCGAAAAAACGACCAGCTCTCGCGCTGAAAACTCTGCAGCGCCATCTGCACGTTTTCAGCAACCGTCATGGACACGAATGTCTGCGCCACTTGAAACGTTCGGCCGATACCGCGCCGCCAGATCTCGCGCGGTGTTTTCCCATTGATCGGCACGCCGTCGAATGTCACCGTTCCCATGTCGGGTGCAAGTTGGCCGCCGATCATATTGAACGTCGTGGACTTCCCCGCCCCGTTCGGCCCGATGACCGCGACGAGTTCGCCCGCGGCGACGGCGAACGAAACGGACGTAGCAGCCACGACGCCGCCGAACGATTTGGTCAGCCCGTCCGCGATCAACAACGTCATGCGCGGAGCCCCGCGGTTGCGATGCACTGCTTCTGGTTGGTCACGATTCCTCCGATGTCAAACAGCCGTAAGGTTCACACACCCGGCATCGTCGTGGCAATGATGCGAGCGCCGCAATGCCATCGACGGAGAGTGTGATCATGTCATTGAAGATCGTCTCGGCCGGCGCCCTGGACGTCGCATACCTCGAGTATGGCCCCGCCGATGGCTGGCCGTGTGTCCTGTGCCATGGCTTCCCCTACGACGTGCGAGCTTATGGTGATGTTGCGCCGCGCCTCGCGGCACAGGGTGCCCGCGTGATCGTGCCATATCTGCGGGGCTACGGCCCAACCCGCTTTCGGTCGCCCGCAACGCCGCGCTCCGGCGAACAGGCCGCGCTCGGCGCCGATCTCCTCGCCTTGCTCGATGCACTCGCCCTGCCGGCGGCCGTCCTGGCTGGATACGACTGGGGTGGACGCGCCGCTTGCATTGTCGCAGCCTTGTGGCCGGAACGCGTGATCGCACTCGTCTCGGGTAATTCCTATAACATTCAGAGCATTGCCGCATCGATCGAACCAGCGTCTCCCGAACAGGAAGCCGCCTACTGGTATCAATATTATTTCCACTCCGAGCGCGGCAGGCGTGGCTTGATCGCCGATCGGCGCGGTATCGCCAGATTGCTCTGGCGCATGTGGTCACCGACTTGGGCCTTCGACGTCGCAACGTTTGGCGACAGCGCCGGATCGTTCGACAATCCTGATTTCGTCGATGTGGTCATCCACTCGTATCGTCATCGCTACGGCCTCGTGCCGGGAGACCCGGCGTCAGCCCACATCGAGACGCGTCTCGCAGCGCAACCTCCTATTGCTGTCCCGACGATCACCATCGACGGCGATACCGATGGTGTCGCGACCAGTACGGCCCACCATGCGCGCAAATTCACGGCCAGACACGAACATCGCGTCTTTGCGGGCGTCGGACACAACCTCCCCCAGGAACATCCAGCGGGCTTCGCGCAAGCGATCAGGGACGCACGCGCGATGGCGTCGCAGCTGTAGCGAGCGCCTGAAACCTTCGTCGCATCTCCTCGACCCGAAGCCGGCCGATCTTACGCGAGGCGATCGGCCAACCCAGTGTCGGTCGCATTGCCGGGCCGATTTTATGTCGACGAGATCCAACCCGTCCGACGGGACAACCCATTGCAGCGGATAGACAACGCCATCATCACGCCACACGCGCTGTGTTGGACGGCGTGCCGCAACATCGCGGCAAGCGCATTGCTCTTGATCGTACCTGTGTCGCTCGGCCGCGTCACACGATCGGTCAGATCTCGAATGCGACTTTTGGGACAGAGTGCGCTTGGTGCAACACCCCTTGTCGGTGTCGTATGCTACGCACAAGATCGGTGGGCTCGTCGATTCGACTACGGAAGGATCGACGACCGATTTGGGAGAGTTTCACGTGCTACTCGACACCGCGGCCGCTCCGGCTGCCGATGCTGGGGCTGCCACGTCAGCCGCCACTTTGAAGGCACAGGTTCGCGCATTCGCGCAGCATTGTGCCAGATTTCGCACACCCGACCCCCGGCGGGCGGTAACGCAGGTTGCCACCACGACGTTGCCGTTCCTGGGGCTGTTTGCCTTGATGGTCCTGCTCGCAGACCGGGCGTATTGGGCATCGCTTCTGCTCGCCATCCCGGCCGGAGGCCTGCTGGTGCGCTTCTTCATCATCCAGCATGACTGTGGTCATGGCTCTTTCCTCGGCACGCGCGGCGCCAACGATACCTTGGGTCGCGCCATGAGCGTGCTGACGTTGACCCCGTATGGCTTGTGGCGGCGCGAGCACGCCATGCACCACGCCGGATCGGGTAATCTCGAGCGGCGCGGCGTCGGTGACATCGAGACCATGACGGTCGATGAATATTTGGCCGCCGGCTGGTTCCGGCGCCTGCGCTATCGGGTTTATCGCAACCCGGCGTTTCTCTTCGGGCTCGGCGTGCCCCTGTATTTTGTTGTCGTGCAACGGTCGCCGTGGGGGCATGGCTTGCCGTTTCGTGATGCATGGAAAAGCACCACGGGGCTGAACGTCTCCATCGCCGTGGTTTATGGCGCCTTGGCTTGGTTCATCGGCCCCTTGACCATGCTTCTGGTATTGCTGCCGATCGTGTTCGTCGCATCGGCGGCCGGCGGATGGTTGTTCTTCATTCAACACCAGTTCGAGCAGACGCACTGGGAGCCGTCGAATGCTTGGGATTTCCAGACCGCAGCGATCCACGGCTCCTCGTATTACGTGCTGCCCAAAATCTTGCAGTGGTTCACGGGCAACATCGGCCTGCACCACATCCACCACCTGAATTCGATGATTCCGAATTATCGGCTGCAGGAGTGCATGGACGCGCTGCCAGCGCTCGCATCGGTCAATCGTTTGACGCTGATCGAAAGCTTGCGCTGTGTCCGCTACACGTTATGGGACCCAGTCAACCGCCGCTTGATCGCATTCTCTGATCTCCGTCGCGCAGCCGCCGCCTGAGATCCTCACGGGAGCAGCGTCGTGCACGGTCGCTTCGCTCTTGCCGTACCTCTGGCGGTGGTGACGCTGC
>JANOAW010000468.1:0-3086 GCA_031411355.1 Hyphomicrobiaceae bacterium
CCGACAGGGCGATAGGTGACGCCATTCAATGCCAGTGGCACCAGCGCGATGATGATCAGCGCGTTGAATATCACCGCCGACAGGATCGCACTTTCCGGCGTCGTCAGGCGCATGACGTTGAGCACGCCGAGTTCGGGGTAGGTCGCGAGGAACAACGCTGGGATGATGGCGAAGTATTTGGCCACATCGTTGGCGATCGAAAACGTCGTCAGCGATCCGCGCGTCATGAGCAGTTGCTTGCCGATCTCGGTGACCTCGATGAGTTTGGTCGGGTCGCTGTCGAGATCGACCATGTTTCCGGCTTCGCGCGCGGCCTGCGTTCCGGTTTGCATGGCGACGCCGACGTCGGCCTGTGCGAGAGCCGGGGCATCGTTGGTGCCGTCCCCACACATAGCGATCAGGCGCCCCTTGGCTTGTTCGGCTTTGATATAGGCGAGTTTGTCTTGCGGCGTTGCCTCCGCGATGTAGTCGTCGACGCCGGCTTCCGTCGCGATCGCAGCAGCCGTGACGGGATTGTCGCCCGTGACCATGACGGTCTTGATGCCCATCGCGCGCAGGGCGGCAAAGCGTTCCTTGATGTCTGGCTTGACCACGTCCTTCAAGTGAATGACGCCGAGCAGCTTGTCGCCATCGGCGACGGCGAGCGGCGTTCCGCCCGACCGGGAGATCGAGGCAACGGCATCGCGGAAGGCCGCCGGCGCTTGATCCATGGTCGTCCCAAGTTGTGCGAGAACGGCGTCGACGGCACCCTTGCGGATTTGGCGCTGGGCCAGGTCGATGCCGGACAATCGCGTCTGCGCCGAGAACGCGATGTAGCTCACAGGCTTGCCGTCGAGCTTCGGTTCGGCAAGTCCGTATTTGCCCTTTGCCAGCGACGCGATCGACCGGCCCTCGGGTGTCTCGTCCGACAGCGACGACAGCAATGCCGCCTCCGCCACCTGCGCGTCTGTGACACCTGGAACCGGCAGGAATGCCGACGCGAGCCGATTGCCGAAGGTGATTGTGCCCGTCTTGTCGAGCAACAACACATCGACGTCGCCGGCGGCTTCGACCGCCCGGCCCGACGTCGCCACCACATTGAAGCGGATCAGGCGATCCATGCCCGCGATGCCGATCGCCGACAGCAGGCCGCCGATGGTCGTCGGTATCAACGTCACGAGCAGTGCGACGAGAACCGTAATCGAGAGCACGGTGCTCGAGTAGCCGGCGATGCCCCACAGCGACACGACGACGATCAGAAAAATCAACGTCATGCCCGAGAGTAAAATCGACAGCGCCAGCTCGTTCGGCGTCTTCTGACGACTGGCCCCCTCGACCAGCGCGATCATGCGATCGAGGAACGACGACCCTTGCGCCGCCGTGACACGCACCTTGATCCAATCCGACAGCACGGTCGTGCCGCCGGTGACGGCCGACCGGTCGCCGCCGGATTCGCGAATGACGGGCGCGGATTCACCGGTCACCGCCGACTCGTTCACCGCCGCTATCCCATCGACGACCTCGCCATCCGTCGGCACGACGTCGCCGGCTTCGACCAGCACGATGTCGCCGACCTCGAGTTGATCGGCCGGTTTGAATTGCCACAGGTCGTCTTTGGCATCGTCGGGATGCAGCAGCAGCTTTGCGCGTGTCTCGTTGCGGGTGCTCCGCAAGGCATCTGCCTGGGCCTTGCCGCGTCCCTCGGCCACGGCTTCGGCGAAGTTGGCAAACAACACCGTGAACCACAGCCACGCGGTAATCTGGCCGGTAAACAACAGCCCGCCGCGCCCCGTCGCGAGATCACGCGCGAACAGCACCGTTACCAGCAGGGCGACGACCGCCGTCACGAACATCACGGGATTGCGCACCAACTTCGCCGGCGCGAGTTTCATGACGGCGTCGATCGCCGCCTGTTTCATGATCGACGTGTTGAAAATTTCGATGTGCTTTGACACGGGTCGTCGTCCTTCAAGTGTGTTTTTTGTGAAAGGTCGGGCGTCAGAACGTTTTGCCGGCGTGCATCAGCACGTGTTCGACAATCGGCCCGAGCGCGAGTGCCGGAAAGTACTGCAGGCCGCCGAGAATGAGGATCACGCCAACGAGCAAGCCGATGAACAACAGGCCGTGGGTCGGCAACGTGCCGGCCGATGGAGCAGCCTTGCGCTTGGCCGCGAGCGAGCCAGCGATCGCCATGACCGGAATGACGTAGGCGAAGCGACCGAGCAGCATAGAGATGCCGAGCGTCGAGTTGTACCACGGCGTGTTGGCACTCAGTCCCGCGAAGGCGGAGCCATAGTTGCCGGCCGCCGACGAGTAGGCGTACAGCACCTCAGTCAAGCCGCGGGGCCCGCCATTGGCGAGGCTTTCCAGCGCCTTCGGCAGCATCACTGACGCCGCCGTAAAACCGAGGATGACGAGCGGCAGCACCAGCACCGCCAACATCGCGAGTTTCATCTCCCGCGCCTCGATTTTCTTGCCGAGATATTCAGGCGTGCGACCGACCATCAAACCAGCGATGAACACGGTCAGGATCGCCATCACGAGCATCCCGTAGAGGCCCGAGCCGGTACCACCGGGCAGAATTTCTCCGAGCTGGATGAGGAACAGCGGCACGAGCCCACCGATGGGAGTGAGGGCATTGTGCATGGCGTTGACGGCACCGCACGACAGTCCGGTCGTGACAGCGACGTAGAGCGCGCTCATGGCCTGCCCGAACCGGACTTCCTTGCCCTCCATATTGCCACCGAGCGCCGACACCCCGGCGTTGGCAAGCAACGGGTTACCGACGCTCTCGGCCCAGTAGGCGAGTGCGACCGCAGCGATCAGCATCAGATACATAGCGGCCAGCAACGCATGACCTTGACGGGCGTCGCCGACCATCTGCCCGAAGGTGAACGTGAGCGCTGTGGAAACGAGCAACATGCTCCAGATCGACAACATGTTGGACCACGCGTTCGGGTTTTCGAAGGGGTGCGCGGCATTGGCGTTGAAGAAGCCGCCACCATTTGTACCAAATTGCTTGATCGCCTCCTGGCTGGCGACGGGACCGAGCGCGATCGACTGCTTGCCACCTTCGAGCGTGGTGGCATCGATACTGCCGACGAGCG
>JANOAW010000469.1:0-3847 GCA_031411355.1 Hyphomicrobiaceae bacterium
ATCGGGCCGCTCTCATATCGTCTGAGCGACCTGTTGCGATATCAACGAGGCACCGAACACGCACTGTCGATATCGACCGGGGCCCGCTTCGTTCTACTCGACGATGCCGTGCGGCCCTTGGCGATGACATACGAAGATGTCGGCTTGCCACTCGTGTGGCGAGCCGGGCCGGCTGGCAAAGCGATCGGCGATCCCGCTTATACGTCGACGCGGCAAACGTTTCGGGGCACGGGGCTGACACCGCTCGCGCCGGTGCATCTCGGAGGCGCGCGAAATTTGGCAGGTGATCTCGCGATTTCATGGATTCGACGCACGCGCTCGGGTGGCGATAGCTGGCTCGGCAGTGACGTACCTCTGGGGGAAGCCTCAGAAAGTTATGTCATCGATATTCTGTCGCTCGGATCGGTCGTGCGGTCGCTATCGTCCATCACGCCGACCGCCACCTATACCGCTGCCGCCCAGATTTCTGATTTCGGCTCTGTTCAATCCAGCGTTTCCCTACGCCTGTCCCAACTCGCCCCGAGCTTCGGTCGCGGGAGCACTCGCGTGATGACGTTCTGATAAATTCAAAACAATGATTCCTACTTCGACACTACCGTGGCTCGACATCGCCTGGTCCTTGTTCGGTACGACCGAAGCCGCTGGCGCCGCCGACAATGCCGACGTGCTCGCCTTGTTTCGCGATGCTGGCCATGCCGAAATCACGTCGGACAGCGTGGCGTGGTGTGCGGCATTCGTCGGCGCCTGTCTCGAACGCGCCGGCGTGCGGTGCACGCGCTCGCTCATGGCAAGATCGTATGAGGCCTTTGGCAACACGCTGCGCTTGCCGCGCATCGGTGCCATCGCGGTGCTCTCGCGCGGAAGCGACCCCTCCCTTGGCCACGTCGGCTTCGTCGTCGGCTTCACGCCGGACCGCATATTCTTGCTTGGCGGCAATCAAAGCGACCGCGTCTGTGTCGAGTCGTTCCCGCGTGACCGCATCGTGTCGGTTCGATGGCCTATATCCGCCCACACGACCCGCGAGCCGTCGCCTCAAACATCCAGCTTCGAGCCCGCTCTCGCGCACGTCTTGTTGATGGAGGGTGGCTATACCGACGACCCACACGATCCCGGAGGGCCGACCAATCTCGGCATTACACTTGCGACGTTTTCTGCGTGGCGAAAGACGTCGCTGACTGCCGAGAATTTCGGTGACCTGAAAGCCGATCTTCGGAACTTGGATCGTCAGACGGCCAGCGACATCTATCGCGCACGATATTGGCTCCCGTCGCGCGCCGCCGAAATGCATCCCGCGTTGGCGCTGATGCACTTCGATGCCAGCGTCAACCACGGTGTCGCCGGCGCGGCGCGGCTTCTGCAGACCGCGTGTGATGCCGACGTCGACGGTGACATCGGCCCCGAAACTCTCGCCGCCGCAGCAGCAATGCCGCTGGAGCGGTTGCTTGAGCGCTATGCTGTGGCACGTGAAGCTCGTTATCGAGCACTCCCCCATTTTTGGCGTTTCGGACGCGGATGGCTGGCCCGCATTGCAAAAACACGAGCCGCCGCCGCAGCCCTCATTTCAACCGCACCTGAACAGAAAGCAAAACCAACCATGTCGACCAAAGCCTTCGAACCGAAGTGGTGGGGAAACTCGATCGCCATCTGGGGAACCATCGTCACCACGCTTTCGACTGTTTTACCTATCGTTGCTCCCATGTTCGGGATTTCTCTGTCCGCTGAAGCCATCCAACAGATCGGCGCCGGTGTGCTGCAGTTCGCGCAAGTCGCGGGAGGACTGATCGGCACCGTCATGGCCATCTACGGACGCGCGCGCGCGCAACAGCCGTTGATGCGAAAGCCGTTCGCATTGCGCATATGAAAAAGGCGCTTGCTGCTGCAAGCGCCTGATAACGACCTGATCGATAACGTTCGTCAGTTCAGATGCTGAACTTCGAGTTCATCGCCCATGGCGTGACCGATGGCGGCCTGTTTGCTGTCGGTCAACGCCAACGGCGTTCCGTCCGCACCGTGAAGGGCGTACAAATTGATGCCACTGGGAAGTCCGTCGATCGCGGGAAACGCTTCCCTCGCCTCTTCGGACGTCATCATCTTGATGTAGGCAACTTTTCCATCTCCCAACTTGGCGAGATCCGCATCGGTAAGCACCGGCGGCGGTACCATCGGTCGTGACGACCGGCGGCGGGTTCTGCTCACGTTCTCATTCATGACGCACTCCCTCCTGAGTGAGGAGATCATAAGCTGTCAACTGGGCATATCGAGGGCGACTTAAGGTGCCCTGTGTCTCTTCAGATACGTCGACGCGGCTGGTTTAGTTTCCACTGATTCGGATAAATGAAGAGTGATATCCCGGCACCAGTGGCAGGGGATCGCTTCAATCATGGTTTAGAATTGCTTGCGATTTCGATGCGGCGAACCAGACGATCAGGCTCGTGACGAACAAGATCTATCGACAACAAGCCGTCCGTCAGGTCGGCATTTTTCACTTCGATGCCGTCGGCCAACACGAACGTGCGCTGAAATTGCCGAGCGGCGATTCCGCGGTGCAGGTAGTCTCGCGTCGCGTCATCTTCCTGCTTGCCGCGAACAATCAATTGGTTGTCTTCCACGGAGATGTCGAGTTGGGCTCTGATGAATCCGGCCACTGCAAGGGTGATCCGCAAAACTTCGACCCGGCCCTCGTCGCCGTTCTGCGACGCCAGACGCTCGATGTTGTAGGGTGGATAGGCGTCGCTGGACTTACCGACACGATCGACCAGCCGCTCGATTTCGTCGAATCCTAAAAGCAAGGGTGACGACAACAATGATAGACGAGACATCACCAGCCCTCCGATGAAGCGGCTCTTTACGATCTCAAGCAAACGCCCATTGGCCTTTCGCCCCGGTCCGGGAATCCGGCACCGTTTTGTTCACGATCAGGATATGGGTTAGCACGGCGGCGGTTCAAGCCTCACCGATGTCGATCTCGACGTCATTTCCTCAACGCCTCGGTTTCGATCGTAATCTGGATCGCATCCGCGACCAGCGGAATGGCGCGTGTCAGTCCCCATTGGCTGCGTTCAATCGTCCCGCGCGCAGAGAACACGGACACGGTCCGCCCGCTGAGTTGAGGGTTGATGGCTCCGAGCGGATGGGGGCCGGTAAATTGCCAAACGACTTCGAGGGTCACAGGCCGCGTCACACCGAGCATCGTGAGGTCGCCGGCGATTTGGGCTGTCTTGTCACCGGTTTTGATCACAGCTGAGCTTTTGAAGACGATCACGGGATGATTGGCGACGTCGAAAAAGTCGCCACTCCGAAGATGGCGATCAAGGGCATCGACGCCGGTTTGAATACTCGAGGCTCGGATCGTGACGTCGACGCTTGCGGCTTCAGGCGCTTCCGGGTTGAAATCTATGACACCACTGACGTCCGTGAAACGTCCTTGTTGTCTCGATAAACCTGCACGCTCCCAGCCAAAGCCGATAACGGTGTGGCTCTTGTCGATCATGTATGCATCCGACCAAGCGGGCACGGTCGAGAACATAACGAGGATCGTCGCGACGAGTATCGATCTAATGGCGGTCATCTGGCATCCCTTTTGGCATCCGGTCGGAGAGGGGGCGAATGCGGCGGCGATGAGGCGGACAGCCAGCGACTTTAACACTGCTTTGCCAAGCCGGCTGCTGGCTTGCGCCGGAGATCGCGTCGGAGCATGATGCGCTCTCGATCGACCGGGAGGCGCCGCGTGGCTGATGGTGAGCCAATACGATTACAGACCAAGCTGAACGCGCGTCGGGCTTTGGCGACCACCTCTGGGACAGCCAGTTCGACCTCAATTGGACCGATGCCCGCAGCGCCGGCCCAA
>JANOAW010000470.1:0-1873 GCA_031411355.1 Hyphomicrobiaceae bacterium
CACCGGCGCGAGCTCGCGCAGCGTCGCGGTCAGCTCGGCGATCGGAGGCACGCTGGCGTGCGCCTTCGCGAGCTCCTGCATCAGCCAGCAGAACGCGCGCTCGCTGTCGGTCTCGCCGACCGGCCGGAACGCGCCGTGCAGACGCGGCGCGAAGCCCTTCAGGTCGCCGTTGTGGGCGAACACCCAGTAGCGCCCCCACAGCTCGCGCACGAACGGGTGCGTGTTGGCCAGCGTCACCTGCCCCTGCGTGGCCTTGCGGATGTGCGCGATGATGTTCTGGCTGTGGATCGGAAAGCGCCGCACCATCTCGGCCACCGGCGAACTGCGCGCGCTCTGCGCATCGACCATCAGCCGCACGCCGGCGCCCTCGAAGAACGCGATGCCGAAGCCGTCCTTGTGCTCCTCGGCGCGGGTGGCGAAGCCGGTGAAACTGAACATCACGTCGGTCGGCGTGTTGGCGTTCATGCCGAGGAGTTGGCACATGGTTGCGACCTTACAGCGCAGCGCGCGCGTCGAGCCGAAAGGCCGCCGGAATCGACGGCGTGACCGGGCCGAGCGGCACGGCATCGGTGTAGGCGCGCTCCGGCCTCTCGCGCCTCTCACGCTGTCGCGGTGCAGGCATCGGTTGCATCGGGTTCGCGCCGCACTGGCTTGCACAGTTCCACGCTGCACCGCCGGCGTCCGTCCGCAGGTCAATCGAGACGGGCCGCAGGTCGGCAAGGTAGGTGCCCATCGGTGGCGGCAAGCCCGGCGGCATGTCGCGCGGCAGTTCGAGCATGTTGTGAACATTGCCGGTGTAGGTGATCAGCACACGCGCCGGGTCGCGTGCCCGCTCGGCGCGCACCCGATCGGCCATCGTGCGGTCCCGGTCGGCACTGCCGCCCCAGAGGGCATCGAATGCGATCAGGTCCAGCGTCATGCCCTGCTCACGCAGACGACGCACCGTGTCGACAAGCGCCAGCATGGCGGCACTGCGTCGGCCGTCCTGCCATTCCATCGGCGCGTCCCAGAACGGCGAACCGCGCACGAGCGAGCGCTGCGCCGCGACGCCACCGTCACTTCGCTGGTAGGCATCGAGGCGCGGCTGCTCGTCAGCCGGAATCTCGAGGAACAGCGTGAGGCTGCGCCCGCGCTGCAGCGCGGCGCAAACGACGCGCTCGGCCACTGCCGGCGCCTGCGCGGTGCCATGAACTTCGCCGAGCAGCAGCAGCGCGCCGGGCTTCAGCGTGCGCGTCAACGCTGGCGCGAGCGGGTCGCACCGCGATGGCGTCGCGGCCGTGGCCGCTTGCAACAGTGGCGCGCCGCACAGGGCGACGGCGATCACGAGCGTGTGAAGCGTTCGCATCGGAGAAAGTCACCGTCGATCCAGAAACAGCCGCGTGAACCCTTTCACGCTGATCAGGTTGCCGGGGTTGCTCGTCTCCTCGAGCACGCCGCTCATGCGGCGCAGGATGCGCGGGCTGCGCCGGGCGCGCCAGATCACCAGGTCGAACAGCCACGGATGACGGTTCACGACATTGGCGCGCTGGTACAGCGCGAAGCGCGGCTTCAGCGCGTGCAGGCGGGCCTCGTAGTCGGCACGCACCGCGGCCTCGGCGCGCGTGCCGCCAGCCAGGATCGCCTCGGCCGCGTGGATGCCGGTCTCGAAGGCCTTGCCGATGCCCTCGCCGGTGAACGAGTAGGTGCTGCCGGCCGCCTCGCCGATCACCAGCAGGCCGGGCCGCGTGAAGCGCGCGCCTTCGAGCGTGCAGCGCAGCGGCGCGCCCTTCATCGGGCCGAGCAGCGTGCCGCCCTGCATCAGCGCGCGGGCTGGTTCGTGGGCGGACTGGAAATCGCTCATCACCTGGCGCAGGTTGACCTCCTGCTTGGTCAG
>JANOAW010000471.1:0-3486 GCA_031411355.1 Hyphomicrobiaceae bacterium
TCATCAAGACCTTTGAGCCGCACACCGACCAACAGCTTGAGGCCGCGATCGCCCCGGCTGCGGCGCAATTCGAGATCAGGCGCCAGACCTCTTTAGCCTATCGCGCGGCCATCGTGTCAAAAGCGGCATCGCTGATGTACGCCCAGTCCGAGGCGTTTGCGCAGCCGGTGACGCTTGAAATGGGCAAGCTGATTGCTGAGGCGCGCGGCGAGGTCAAACTCAGTGCCGACATCATCGCTTACTATGCGAAGCACGCCGAGCAGTTCCTGGCGCCCGAGCAGCTCCAACCGGAAGTCGGCGAGGCAACAATCGAGAATGCACCGATCGGCGTTCTGTTCGGCGTGCAGCCATGGAATTTTCCGTATTACCAACTCGCCCGCTTCGCCGCGCCAAACATCATGGCCGGCAACGTCGTGATGGTGAAGCATGCCAACATCGTGCCGCAGTGCGCGATCGCCTTCGAAAAACTGTGGCGTGATGCCGGCGCGCCTGCAGGCGTTTATACGAACCTGCTCATCACACATGACCAAGTCGGACGCGTCATCGATGATCCGCGCGTGAAGGGTATCGCACTGACGGGCGGCGTCGAGGCCGGCAAGATTGTTGCCGAGCGAGCGGGCAAGAACATGAAGAAGTCGACCATGGAACTCGGCGGCAACGACGCGTTTATTGTGCTCGCCGACGCGGATCTCGATCAGGCTGTCAAATGGGCGGTATGGGCGAAGATGAACAACACTGGCCAATGCTGCATCGCGGGCAAGCGTTACGTCGTCGTCGACGCGATAGCAGATCGCTTCTTGGCGAAGTTCGAGGCTGCGCTCGCAGCTCTTAAACCCGGCGATCCCTTGATGCCGGAAACGACGCTCGGGCCGATGTCGACGGAGGCTGCGCTGATCAACCTGCTCGATCAGGTGCAGCGTGCCGTCGCGAGAGGCGCAAACGTCGTCATGGGCGGTAGCCGGATCGCACGGACTGGCGCATTCATGCAGCCGACAATCTTGACCAACATCGAACGTGACAATCCGGCGTTTGCAGAGGAATTCTTCGGGCCGGTCGCGCTATTCTTCCGGGTCAAGGACGAAGAGGCAGCAATCGCTCTCGCAAACGACTCCGATTTCGGGCTCGGCGGATCTGTTTTCACAGCCGATATCGCACGCGGTAAGCGGGTCGCGAGCCGCATCGACACCGGCATGGTGTTCGTCAACCACCCGACCTGGACTGCGCCAGACTTGCCGTTCGGTGGCGTGAAAACATCGGGTTACGGTCGCGAGCTGTCCGGGCTTGGTATCCAGGAGTTCGTCAACAAGAAGCTGATCCGAGTGGCACCGATCAATGCGCCGGCGTAGGGGGCACACTGTTATGAGCCACCCCGTGCACATGAGGGCATCACGATGAGCGACCAAACTCCAAACTCCGCTGCGCCGTCGCAGAACCGTCAATCCGCACTTTCGCGTTGGGATGGCGAAGGCGGTGCGGGCCCCGACGGGCCACAAGACGGCTCCCAGCCTGATGCCGAAAATGGCGAGAGCGTAGCGTCTGTTCGTGCAGAACTGACTCGACTGCGCGTGCGCATCATCGCGCTCGAAAATCTGACGATCGCGCTGCTGGCTGACGCGTCGCCACGGCAACTGGATCTGATCCGTGACATGGCGGCATTCATCACGCCCCGTCCTGGCGCGACGCGACACCAGGTTACAATCCAGGCTGCCGGTCAGATGACCAGCCTCGTCGACCGTGCTGAACATTTTAAAGAGGTTGGGCACGATGTCGGGTGACACGACGTTGCAGCGCGTTTGGCCATGTCGGTCTACGACTGCGCTCGGCTGTAGAGGTCGCGGAGGATTTCCGGGAGGAGTTCCGGCAGATCTTCGGCAATCAGGCCAGGCCCGAACGTCTGCGCCGCCGCAGCGTGCATCCAAACGGCTGCCGCGCTGGCAAGAAACGGGCCCATGCCCTGCGCGAGCAGTCCGAGGATCAACCCGCCGAGCACATCACCGGAGCCCGCTGTTGCCAGTGTCGGTGGCGCGTTGGTGTTGACGATCGCGCGTCCATCGGGTGCGGCGATCACGGTGTCGCTGCCTTTGAGCACGATCACTGCGTTACAGCGGTTGGCGGCGCGCCGGGCACGCGTCAGTTTGTCGCCTGTCGGATCGAACACACGTCGGAACTCTCCATCATGCGGTGTCAGCACACAGGGACCGCGGATTGCACGGTGGAGTGTCGCAGGATCGTTTTGAAACACTGATATCGCATCGGCATCAAGCACGACCGGGCGACCGGTCGCAAGAATGGCAAGTGCGCGCCTCCGCGTTTCGTCGCAAGTGCCGGCTCCGGGGCCGATGAGTATCGCCGTAAAGCGGCGATCACTGAGCAGCTGGTCGAACTCACCTGGATCGGCCAATGGGTGCACCAGGATGCTGGTGAGGGCGGTCGCATAAATTGAAAACGCAATCTCGGGCACCGCGACGGTGGTCAGGCCGGCACCGATACGGGCCGCTGATCGTGCAGCCAAGCGGGCGGCCCCAGTCATCGGATAGCCGCCGGAAATCAGCGCATGACCCCGCGTGTATTTGTGCCCGTCATTTTTCGGTCGCGGCAATTCAGCAAGCCAAAGAGCGGGCTCGTTTTCAAAGGCAGTAGGCTTGATGTGGTCGAGCACGGCCGGTGCGATGCCGATATCAGCGACGACGATATCGCCGCACAGGAACCGACCCGGCAATAGAACGTGTCCTGGCTTCTTGCGAAAGAACGTGACGGTCAGCGCCGCCGCCACCGCACCCATTGCTTCGCCGGTATCACCCGCGAGGCCACTCGGAACATCAACGGCGACAACAGGAAGCTTGCGTTGCACGACTGCAGCCAGCGTCGCGGCGACAGCACCGTCCAACGGTCGGCTGAGTCCAGCTCCAAAGATCGCATCGACGATCAACTCGGCGTCGACAATTGCGCTCGGCTCCAAAGGTTCGATGGTGCTGCGCCAGAGTGCGGCGTGGTGGCTGGCCGCGCCCGTGAGACGGTCGCGGGAACCGAGCAATGCAACGCGACTGGGCCACCCGGCATCGGCAAGTGCACGGGCCGCAACGAAACCGTCGCCGCCATTGTTGCCGGGCCCGCACAACACGAGGACCGGGCGCACGGACCAACGCCGTGCGATCTCGTGCGCTACGGCCTTGCCGGCTCGTTCCATCAGCGTGATGACCGACGTTCCGGCAGCCACAGTAAGTCGATCAGCCTCCGCCATCTGGGCGACAGTCAGCAAGGCGGTCCGAGACGTCATGTCGGCACTTCCTCATTCGCCCGGGCGGAGGCGAGATCAACCGTGATCAGGATGCGTGTTGTTTCACCCAAGCAACATAGCGATCCATCCACGCTTGCAAGAACTGTCTGCTATCCGGCCCGATGTCGCCGACTTTGTCGAACAACCCGTCCTTGGCATGAATGAACGCTTCGGGTTGGCCGAGGGTCGGCACGTCAAGATATGCCAGG
>JANOAW010000472.1:0-1938 GCA_031411355.1 Hyphomicrobiaceae bacterium
AGCGTGATGATGCTCGGGCGCGGCGGATCCAGGCCCTGATTGCGAAAGAAGTCACGCGCCATGGCGCCTGGCAGACTGTTCTCGGGCGGCAGCATCCACGGCTGATCGGCGAGATCGGCCAGCTTGATCCGCTTCTTGCGCTGCAGCGGGTTGGTCTTCCCCGCGACGATGACCAAGCCCTCGTGCGCGAGAACCGCTGAGGTGAGTTCATCGTCGCTGAAGGGCATCCGAATGCGGCCGATCAGAAACTCAATCTCGCGCTCGCGGAGTTCGCGGAAATTGCCAGCGACCGTATCCAACGTCACGACGTCGAGTATCACGCGCGGATGCGCCTTCTGAAAGAGCTTGATGATCTCCTGCATCAATCCGCCGGCCGCACCGTATCGGCCCACACGGATACGTCTTCGCTGTCGATCTCTCGCCGGCGTTGGTCGCGCGCGCGACGATCAACCTGCAACGCGCCGGCTGCACCAACGCCGAAGCCCGCGTCGGCAACGGCGAGTCCCTTGGCCTCGGCGCGAGCTTCGACGCCGCCGTCTGCCGTCTCGGCCTGATGTTCTACGCCGATCCTCTCGGCGGAATCATCGAACTACGCCGCGCATTGAGGCCCGGCAGCCGCGCGGCCGTGCTGGACTTCTCTGGTCCCGCGCAGAATCCACTCATCGTCGAGCAATTGGCGATTGCCGCACGCCATGCCGGCATAGCTGGACCAGATCCAAGTCGGCCCGGTGGGCTGCTCAGTCTTGGTGACCCTGCCCAGTTGACGGCATTGTTCGCCCGTGCAGGCTTCGCCGATATCAAGTGCCGCGCCATCGCCGCCCCCATGACGCTGCCTTCAGCGCGCGACTACGTCGACTTTCTGCGCTCCGCTGCCGGCCCAGTCGTGCAGATTGCAAGCCGGCTGTCCGATCCGCAGCGTGCGGCCCTGTGGTCCGACCTCGAATGCGCATTCGCTCGCTACCAGACCGTCGACGGATGGTGCGGCCCGAATGAACTTCTTCTTGTCAGCGGTCGCGCCTGAGTGTTGTTCGCCAACCGACACACATCAAAAGCGATACAGTGCAGATGGAGAACGTGTGCTGGCCTGTCTCGTCTTTCCAGACACGACCAAGAGGTGTCCGCTGTCCGAGGTCAACGGACCGCGTCGGTCCGACAAACACGGGGCGGATGGCGGTGAACCGCCCCGGGTTCGCCGGAGGCTGTTTGGTTTGAGTCAGGCGGCGAGTTTGGCAGTTTCTTTGAGGCTTGCGTAGTAGGCGGCTTCCGCTTCGGCCGGCGGGATGTGGCCGATCGGCTAGAGAAGCCTGCGGTTGTTGAACCAGTCGACCCATTCGAGCGTTGGAAGCTCGGCCGCTGCCATCGAGCGCCACGGCGCCCCCCGAACCATTGACGCCGCCGAACCTCGCCTGAATGTCTACATCTTTGGTGCTGAGGACTGCTCATTCTGCCGCAATGCGCGCACGTTCCTGCGCAAGTTCAGAAATGAAAAAGGCGGTTTTGATCTGCACGAGTTCGACGTCGTACGCAGCGGCGACGACGCGGCTCTTTTCGTGCGCTTCATTACAGCCGCCGGGATGCATGAGACGCATATTCCGATGGTCATCATCGGACGCCAGATCATGCTTGGCTACAACAATGACGCGACATCAGGCCAAGAGAACGCCGCAAGATCGATCAATGCCGTGTTGAAACATGTGACGATGTGGTGCGCCAGTTCATTGACCGAGCTGGTCGCGCAGACGTGACGGCCAATGTCCACTGGAATCAGCACCGCCGTTGGGCCTGGGCCTCTTTGCGCAAGTCGAAGCACAGCCTCGTCAAGGCCGGCACTGATCGGCCTTGACCGACGTCAAGGCGCAGGGCCGCCGAATTGCCACATGGTGACGCACGGGTTTCCCGACCTGGGTTGCCCTGACCGATGGAGACCGTGATGCAAGT
>JANOAW010000473.1:0-4439 GCA_031411355.1 Hyphomicrobiaceae bacterium
GCCTCGCTGACACGCTGAAAGCCGAAATCATGAAGAACATCCCGACCCAGGCATTCGGCGACGTCGACGATATCGCGACCGCTGCAGTGTACTTGGCAAGCCAGGAAGGCCGCTACGTCACCGGCCAAACCCTACACGTGAACGGCGGCATGGTCATGCCGTGAGGCGCGGCCGACGGGCAGGTCGCACGCAATCCGCTTTTTCACTTGCGAGATGATCATGACCGAGACGCTGTATGTCGGTGGTGCAAGCGGATATGATCAAATGTTCGCCCGTGTCACGCAGGCATTCATTCCGGCACTGCTCGACGCAGCTCGAGTTTCTGCGGGCCATAGCATACTCGATATCGCGACGGGCACAGGAGCCGCTGCCAAAGCTGCGCGTGACTTGGTCGGCGCCGCGGGCGAGGTGTTTGCCGGCGACACTCCGCGACAATGCTCGATGTCGCACGGCACAACCCCGAGAATGCCGGTATTGTATTCGAGCAATTTGATGGACACACGTTGCCTTATCCCGATGCTCGCTTCGACCGGGTTATCTGCCAACTCGGGCTCGCCTTCTTCGACGATCCTGGTCGCGGCCTTGTCGAGTTCAGACGTGTGTTGAAGTCCGGTGGCCGCGCGGCCGTGATCGTCAACTCAACACCGGAGCGGTCGCTCTTTACACGTATCGGCACCGTCATCGGCAAGCACGTTCCCGAGCAAGCCGAAAATCTCAATCGTTATGCCTCGATCCGCACCGTCGAGCGGCTGCGCGACCTGTTCTCCGGTGCGAATTTCCGAGATGTCGACGTGGGAACGCAGACCCGCGCGTTCTCGTTCGCTTCCTTCGATGACTACTTCGCTGGGACGGAGGCAGGAGCGGGTATCTCCGGTCAGGCGTACGTCAAGTTGCCCCGTGATACGCAGACGGCCGTGCGCGAGACGATGCGGCTCTCGTTCCCCGATAGTGGAAACCAGCAACCGTTCGTCGTTGCAATGGAAGTCCTGGTCGGCGCCGGAAATAAGTAACCACGCCCACACCCTGACAGTGGGAAATTATCGTGCCTCACCGGGCTCCGCCAACATGTTCGATGACCACCAAATCCTCTCCGAACATGCAGCGCCGCATGGACAGGTTGCCAGCCTTGCCGTCCTCACGGCCGCCTGAGACGGAGAGAGCGAGCAGAACGCTGACATCGAGCAACGCGATCATCGCGCAGTGTTCGTGTTTGTGGCCGGAGTCACTAATTTCAACTCGGGAAACGCGCGCGGTTGATCACGCTTGTGATCCCACGGGATCGCATCTTCGAGATCGATCTTGTCTCGGATCTGCTGGATTATTGCCTTGTTACGAGAGGCCCGTCGCGCGGCGGAAACGTCGGCCATCGCCCACCCCGAACGAAGCCGGCGCCTCGGCGAGCCCGCCATAGCTTGGCTGCGTCAGCGCTTGCCGCACGAGATCCGTGCGCCGACGCTGACCACCCCTCACAACGGAATATTATCGTGTTTCTTCCAGGGGTTCTGCAACTTCTTTCCAGCCAGCATGTTCAATGACCGGCAAATCCTGCGTCGCGTCGCCGACGGCTTGATGACCTCGTCGATATAGCCGCGCTCGGCGGCGACGAACGGATTGGCGAACCGTTTCTGATATTCATCGATGCGGGCCTTGATCTTTTCCGGATCGGCCAATTCCGAGCGGTAGATGATTTCCGCAGCACCCTTGGCGCCCATGACCGCGATTTCAGCCGTCGGCCAGGCATAGTTGACGTCGCCGCGGATATGCTTGGAACTCATCACGTCATAGGCGCCACCATAGGCTTTGCGCGTGATCACGGTCACCTTCGGCACCGTCGCTTCGGCATAAGCGAACAGCAGCTTGGCGCCATGTTTGATCAGGCCGCCGTACTCCTGCGCCGTCCCCGGCAGGAAGCCCGGCACGTCGACGAACGTGATGATCGGAATGTCGAAGCAATCACAGAAGCGCACGAACCGCGCCGCTTTGCGCGATGCGTCAGAGTCGAGCACGCCCGCGAGCACCAGCGGCTGGTTGGCGACGATACCGACCGTGCGGCCTTCCATGCGTGCAAAACCGGTGACGATATTCTTGGCGAACGCATCCTGGATTTCGAAGAAATCCGCCTCGTCGACGACCTTGAGAATCAATTCCTTGATGTCGTACGGCTTGTTCGGATTGTCCGGAATGAGCGTATCGAGCGACGCGTCAAGCCGATCGGGGTTGTCCTTGGTCGGCAGCACGGGCACGCCAGCCTGATTGTGGGCGGGCAGAAAATCCATCAATCGGCGCATCTGCAGCAGGCATTCGACGTCGTTCTCGTAGGCCCGGTCGGCGATCGACGTTTTGGTCGTGTGAACCTTGGCGCCACCGAGTTCTTCCGCCGTCACGGTTTCGTTGGTCACGGTCTTCACGACGTCGGGACCGGTGACGAACATGTAGCTCGTGTCTTTGACCATGAAGATGAAGTCGGTCATGGCCGGCGAATAAACGTCGCCGCCCGCGCACGGCCCCATGATGACTGAAATCTGCGGCACGACGCCCGAAGTGAGCACATTGCGCAGGAAAACTTCGCCATAGCCGCCGAGGGCTGCAACCCCTTCTTGAATGCGCGCCCCGCCGGCATCGAACAGGCCGATGATCGGCGCCCGGTTCTGCAATGCCATGTCCTGGATCTTCATGATCTTCTTGGCGTGCGCCTCGCTCAGTGAGCCGCCGAAGACAGTGAAATCCTTGGCGAATACGTAGACGACCCGGCCGTTGATGGTGCCCCAACCGGTCACGACCCCATCGCCCGGCACTTTGGTTTTTTCCATGCCGAAGTCGATCGAACGATGCTCGACGTACATGTCGAACTCTTCGAAAGACCCCTCGTCCATCAGCAACTCGACGCGCTCGCGAGCGGTCAGCTTGCCACGCGCATGCTGTGCGTCGATGCGTTTTTCGCCGCCGCCGATGCGGGCCACGGCTCGGCGCCGCTCGAGTTCGGCGAGAATGTCTTTCATGGAGGAGGCTCTTCAGATACCCGCGGAGAAGATGTTCCCGCTTAACACGCAACAGCCGATGCGCAAGTGTGCGAACGGACGTGTCTGGTCCATCCAGCCACTTATGCAGCCGGCCCGGCGAACAATATGAGATTACCGTCGGGGTCTGCGACGATGAAGGTCCGCGCGCCCCAGGGTTCGGTTCTGAGCACTTGGTGAAACGTCACGTCGGCGCGCTGAATATCTTCAAACAGCCGCGCGATCTCGGCATCGCTCTCGACCGTGATCGCAGCCGACAACAAATCTTCGCGCCGTCTGACGTCGCCGACAAAGACCGCCTCATAGACCAGACGCAGTGCGATGCGCGCCTGGTCACGTATGACTTGACCGTAAAATGGTGGATCGCCATAGGCGAAGTCGCGCGCAAATCCGAGCTTGTCGACGAAAAACGCCATGCTGCAGGTTACGTCGGACACGTAGAGCTGCGCTGCGATCGAGCTGAGGGCGGGCGCGCTGGGCGATGTCATGGCGTCATCCGTAACGTCGTCGGCCTGTACGTAATCGCGTAGACTGAGGCAGCCGTTCTCGTATGATGCGTGTCTGCGCTGGCCAGGAGTTCGACCGTGACCGCTCCCATACCCTGCATTCGCGCCTTTTTCGACGAGCCGACCAACACGGTCAGCTACCTCGTGCACTGCCCGGTGACCAAACGCGCGGCCGTCGTCGACCCCGTCCTCGATTTCGACCATCGCACGGGCGCCGCGGCGACCACGTCGTCCGACAAAATACTCCAATCCGCCATCGCGGATGCCCTGACCATCGATTGGATCCTCGAGACGCACGTGCATGCCGATCATCTTTCGGGAGCGCCTTATATCAAACTGAAAACCGCGGCCAAGGTCGGCATCGGCGAGCGCGTGCGGGCCGTGCAGCAGATCTTTCGGCCCGTCTTCAACGCCACCGACTTGAAGGGCGACGGCAGTGAATTCGACCATTTGTTCGTCGATGGGGAGCGCTTCCACATCGGCGCCATCGCGGTCGACGTCATCCATGTGCCCGGCCATACGCCCGCCGACGTCGCCTATCGCATGGGCGACACGGTCTTCGTCGGCGATACCCTATTCATGCCGGACTACGGCACGGCGCGCGCCGATTTCCCAGGCGGCAGCGCACGCGACCTGTATCGCTCCATGCGCAAGCTGCTCGCGCTTCCGCCGCAGACCCGCTTGTTCATGTGCCACGACTACAAGGCGCCGGGTCGCGATCATTTCGCTTGGGAAACCACTGTCGCCGAACAGAGGTCGAGCAATGTCCACATCAAGGACGGCGTTACCGAGGATGCCTACGTCGCCATGCGCGAACTCCGCGACAGTAAGCTGGCCGCGCCGTTGCTGTTGATGCCGTCGATCCAGGTCAATATGCGCGCAGGACGTTTGCCGCCCGCCGACGTCGACGGCGTAT
>JANOAW010000474.1:0-6254 GCA_031411355.1 Hyphomicrobiaceae bacterium
GTCATCCGCGTCATCAACGATCGATATCAGGAGGAACAACGCCTTCTGTACCGCTCGGACCATGACGAACTCACGGGCCAGCTCAACCGCATACGACTGACGGAAGCCCTCGACGCCGTCGTCGAGCGGTCGGGACGTTCGCGCCAGTCGAGCGCGTTCCTGATGGTCGCCGTCAACAATCTCGCCCTGATCAACGAGACCTTCGGTTACGATACCGGCGACGAAGTCCTGTCGTCCGTTGCGAGGACGGTGAAAACCAAGCTGCGGGGCGGCGACACGCTCGGGCGCTATTCCTCCAACAAATTCGGCATCATCTTGAATGATTGTGGTCCCGGCGCCATGCGCACGGCGGCCGAGCGCTTCATGAAGGCCGTGCGGGACGCGCAGATCCAGACAGCCGCCTGCCCGCTGTCGGCCACGGTGTCGATCGGCGGCGTGTTGGTGCCCGACCAGGCGACCGCAGCGTCGAACGCCATCAGTCATGCCTTGCAAGCCCTGGATCGGTCGAAACGCGGACGCACCGACTGTTTTACCGCGTTCGAGCCGAGCCCCAATCAAGACACCACGCGCAAGCGCAACATCCGCGTCGCCGACGAGGTCACGTCCGCGCTCGACGAGCATCGCATGTTGCTCGCCCTGCAGCCGATCGTGTCGCTCAAGACCGGCGAAACCAAGCACTATGAATGCCTGCTGCGCATCGAACGCTCGGACGGTTCGGTGACGTCGGCGGGTGAATTTATTCCCGTTGCCGAACAACTCGGTCTCGCTCGGCTGATCGATCAACGCACACTCGATCTCGCCTGCGATCTGCTGAAGCGCTATCCGAAGCTCTCGCTCGCCCTCAACGTTTCCGGGTTGACGGCGACCAATCACGAATGGCTCGTGCAATTGCATCGCCTGACCGGCGGTCGCAAGGCCATGACCAATCGTTTGATCATCGAAATCACCGAGACGGCCGCGATCAGCGACATCGACCAGACCATCGCTTATGTCGATACGCTGAAGGAACTCGGCTGCAAGGTCGCCATCGACGATTTCGGCGCGGGCTATACGAGCTTCAAGAATCTGAAATTGCTCAACGTCGATATGGTCAAGATCGACGGTGCCTTCATCAAGAACCTCGCCACCGACCCGCACGACATGGTGTTCATCCGTGCCCTGCGCGATCTCGCCGGCACCTTTGGCATCGAAACGGTGGCAGAGTGGGTGCAGGACGAGCGGACCGTCGACCTGCTGCGCGCGGCCGGTATCGACTACATGCAGGGCTTCTATTGCGGCGTCCCGGTGCTCGCGAGCGAGTTCAAGGGTTAGGACACTCGCAAAAATATGCGCTCCATCCTTGTGCGATAGGGGTAGAGATCGGCTGGCGCCGCCCCCTACCCCTATCGCCGTCGCAAGTAGGTGCACGGGGCGTGAACAGATCACGATTCACTTATGTTTGAGAGTGCCTTTAGTGGAGGCGGCCCGATGTCGAGGCACCAGACGCCGAGTGCTCGATCAGCCTTCGGTGTGAAATCGGTCGTCGGTTCGAGAGTTTTTATTTGAGCCTGCGTCGCGATATCAGCCCGCCCGCAGATGATCGGCGAGCGTGCCGACGTCGTCGGATGTCAGCATCTGGGGCGCCGACTCCTCAGCAAACAGCAGCTCGAGCGACGTATCCAGGTCGGCAACAACGGCCGAGCCAGGCAGCGACGCGCCGCTTCGCAACAATTGCAACTCCGCGAGCAGTCTCTCGACGAGGGCGGACGCTTCGCCGACCGTGTGGGCGTTCGGATTGGCAAGCACCTTTTGCAATTCGGTGCCGAGCGACGGCAGTGTCGGAGATGTCGGAGATGTCCGGCGCATGCGACAAGCCTCGGCCGCACCAGCGCGGCATCTCATCGTGACGGTCGTCCGTTAAAACCGCGTTAACGTCCGTGTCGCCTCGAGACGTTGGCCGTCGTGACTGTGCGGCGCAAGGCGGTGTATGGGACCTCGGCAGCAGCTCTGTTTTCAAGATCGACACCATGGCCAAGACACCCTCGATACCTGCAGCCGTCCTCGACCGATTGAAAGCCGCGGTCGGGCCGGGGGGCGTTCTAGAAGGTGCCGATACCGACGCCTACTGCGTCAGTTGGCGCGACGACTGGAAGGGCGCGGTGCCCTTGGTCCTGCGTCCCGCGAGCACGGCCGAAATGGCGGCGCTGGTGACGATCTGCGCCGACCACAAAGTCGCCGTCGTCCCGCAGGGCGGGCGGACAGGTTTGACGGGCGCGAGCCAACCGCACGACGACATGAGCGAGGTGATCATCTCGACCGAACGCATGAAGCGCATCATCGGTCTCGACCTCGAAAACGACACCATCACGGTCGAGGCTGGCGTGGTCTTGAAGGACATCCAGAACGCCGCTGACGCAGCCAACCGGTTTTTCCCCTTGAGCCTCGGCGCCGAAGGCTCGTGCCAGATCGGGGGCAACATCTCGACCAATGCCGGCGGCGTGCAGGTGCTCAAATACGGCAACACGCGTGCGCAGGTGCTCGGTCTCGAAGTTGTACTTCCGAACGGCCAAGTCTGGGACGGCATGCGCGGGCTGCGCAAGGACAACACGGGCTACGACCTCAAGCAGCTCTTCATCGCGGGCGAAGGCACGCTTGGCATCATCAGTAAGGCGGTGCTGAAGCTGTATCCCAAGCCAACCGCGTCCGAAACCGCATGGATCGCAGTCGACAGTCCCGCGCAAGGTGTCGCGCTGCTGATGCACATGAAGCAACGCATGGGCGATACCGTGACGGCGTTCGAATTGATCTGCCGGCAGATCATAGACCTGTTGTTGACCGGCGTTCCCGGTCACTCTGATCCGATGACGGAGGTGCATCCCTGGTATGTGCTGATGGACGCAGCCAGCCAGGGCGCGCCCGGCAGCCTCGCGGATCCACTCACGTCGGCGCTCGAAAGCGCGGTCGAGGCTGGTTTGGTGCGCGACGCCGTGGTGGCGAATTCGTCGTTGCAGGCATCCCGGCTCTGGCGCATGCGCGAGGAGCTGGCGCAAGCGCAAGTGTCGGCCGGCGGCTCCATCGGCCACGATATTTCGGTGCCCTTGTCGAAAATTCCCGAGTTCCAGGCACGCGCCGACGCTGCCATGGCAGCGGCCTATCCGGGGGTGCGGCATTGCTCGTTCGGCCACGTCGGCGACGGCAACATGCACTACAATCCCATCCGCCCGCCGAACTGGGACGCCCCCCGCTTCAAAGCCGAGCGACCAAAGGTGAACCGCATCGTCCACGACATCGTCGTCTCGCTCGGCGGCTCGATCAGTGCGGAACACGGCATCGGCCGCATGCGGCGGGAGGAAAACATCCACTACAAGAGCTCAGTCGAAATCGAACTGATGCGCAAGATCAAGCGCGCCCTCGACCCCGATGACATCATGAACCCCGGCAAGGTCATATGATCGCCCGATCGGGGAACGCTGTTACAAACCCCGATCCATATAAAATACGGGCTCATCGCTGCCGCTCAAGGCCGTCTGCGCCATGGCGAAAATCTCGAAGCCGCGGCGCTGATACCAGGCGATGGCCTTGTCGTTCTTCTGCAGAACTTCGAGCCGCACGGTTCGCGCCTGCGGACACCGCGCCACGATCGACTGCAGCAGATGCGTGCCGACACCTTCGCCGTGCGCCGCCGGGTCGACATACAGCATCCACAAGACGGCCTCGCCGTCGGGATCTTGCGAGAACGTCGCGAAGCCGAGCAGGCGGCCGTCCCGCCGTGCGACCAAGGCGTCGTGCCCCGGCAACCGGCCGAGGCGGCGCGCGAAATGGCCGAGGAGCAGATCCGAGGTTCGATAGGCCGGCCGGCCAAAGCGTCGCGCGCGCTCGACACCGAGCATGTCGGCGTAGGTCGCCATCCAGGCCCGCTTCAGCATTGCGCCCGCAGGTCCATAGTCGCCAAGGCGCGCCGATCGCACTTCACAGACAACCGACATGGCGCCCTCAGTTTTCGCATGCGGTTGTTCGACGACGCCGGCGATCCCGCAAGTCCGCCGTTACGTCGACGCGCACCCCGCATGCACCTTGACGACCCGGTGCGTCGACGCGGGCGATTTGACCAGTTTTTCCGGCGGGCGAACAGGCCGTGCGACAAGGTCTCCGCCGCAGTTCGGGCACCGCCTGCCCGCGAGCCTGTGGGCAACGCAATCTTCACAGAAGGTACACTCGAACGAGCAGATGCGTGCATCGGCTGCATCGGGTGGCAGATCCTTGTCGCAACATTCGCAGTTCGGACGCAGGGCGAGCATGGCGGGGCTCCAGATGGTCGACAGCTGATGATCGGACGATGATGCGTCACGCCGATCGATCGGTCCACAGTCCGCGGCACGGCGCCGTTTGTGTATTACAGTCTGTGCATTACAGTCTGTGCATTACCCGTGGCCGACGCGGGCGTGGAATGATAGGCCACGCCCACAGCTTTACCGAGATCGCCCCGATGAACTTCACCGAAGCCTCAGCCAAGCCGCTGCTCGCGACTGTCGGCATCCCGACGCCGCGCAGTTACGTCGTCAACACGCTCGCAGGCGTAGAGCAGGCTCAGAAACTGCTCGGCCCCTGCGTGATCAAGGCACAGGTGCCGACCGGCAAGCGCGGTAAGGCGGGTGGCATCAAGATGGCCAACAGCGCCCTCGCCGCGAAACGCCATGCAGAACGCATTCTCGGGCTGACGATCGGTGGCTACAAGGTCGAAAGGTTGCTCGTCGAGGAGGCCGTACCGATCGGCATGGAAACCTACGTTGCGGTCATCAACGATCCCGTCACCAAGGGGCCACTGCTGTTGTATTCCGTCGCCGGCGGCATGGACATCGAGGACATCGCGGCCAAGAAACCAGATCAACTCGTGCGCATCCCCGTCGATATCCGCAAAGGCGTCGACATCGACGCCGTCAAGGCAGCCGTCCCCGCGACGTCGCCGTTTACACCCGATGCCGTCGCCTCGGTTTTGGAACGGCTGTATCGCATCTATATCGAGATGGACGCCGAACTGATCGAGATCAATCCACTGGTGTTGACGCGCACCGCTCGCATGCTCGCGCTCGACTGCAAGCTCGTCATCGACGACAGCGCCTTGCCGCGACAGATCGACATCGCCAAGGTAGGTTCGCCTGAGAAACTGACCGACCTCGAAACGCAGGCCGCAGCCCTCGGTTTGAAGTTCATCGAGATGGACGGCGATGTCGGCGTGCTCGCCAACGGTGCCGGACTGACCATGACGACGATGGACGCCATTCGCCACTATGGCGGCGCGCCGGCGAACTTCATGGAAATCGGCGGCGAGAGTTACACCAAGGCCAAGCCGGCGCTGGAGCTGGTGCTAGCCAATCCGCGCGTGAAAGTGTTGCTGGTGAATTTTTGCGGCGCTTTCGCGTGCACCGACGTGATGGCGGATGGTGTGGTCAAGGCCTGGCAAGCGCTTGCACCCAAGATCCCGGTTGTATTCACGATCCATGGCACCAACGAGGACGAGGCGATCGCGATCGTGAAAAACGGTCTCGGCATCACGCCCTACGATCTCATGGACGATGCGGTGAAAGCAGCCGTCGCAGCCGCCAAAGGCTGACACCTGATCGGCATCTGGCCCGCTCGAACATCCGTCGGCGCTTCGTCACCTTGCCAAGTCGGCCGCGTCTTGACATCCCTCGCCGGCGCCTGCTGGCGAACGAGGGGACCGATGCTGTTCGACATTCTGTGGGCCTGGGCCGAAGCATTCATCCGTTGGCTGCACGTGATCGCGGGCATCGCCTGGATCGGCTCGTCGTTCTTCTTCATGCACCTCGATTACAGCTTGAAGAAGCGGGACACCTTACCCGACCGCGCACACGGCGATGCCTGGCAGGTGCACGGCGGCGGCTTCTACCACATGGTCAAATTCCTGGTCGCGCCACCGACCATGCCCGACGAACTGACGTGGCACAAATGGGAGGCCTACGCGACCTGGATGTCCGGCATGGCCCTGCTGGTGGTCGTATATTACCTCGGCGCCGAACTCTATCTGATCGACAAGCAAGTGCTGAATGTGTCGGTCCTTGCGGCGGTTTCAATCAGCCTCGTGACGCTGCTCGCGAGTTGGGCTGCCTACGATGCCGCGTGTCGGACGAAACTCGGCGACAACGAGCCGGTTTTGGCGGCGCTGTTGTTCGCCGTTTTGCTCGCGCTCGCCTATGCACTGACGTTGGTGTTCGCGCCGCGTGGCGCGTTCATGCAGATGGGCGCCATCATGGGCA
>JANOAW010000475.1:0-9005 GCA_031411355.1 Hyphomicrobiaceae bacterium
TCTGCGCCGGCGCCAACATCCGCATGCTCGCCGGTTCGGCTCACTCCCACAAAGTCAACTTTTGCAAGTTCACCAACGAAACCCGTAACGGTATGGAAGACTCATCCGAGTTCTCCGGCCAGAAGTTCATTTGCGCCGTGAAGGGCACGGCGGCAGGCGGCGGCTACGAACTGGCCTTGTCAGCGGACCAGATCATTCTGTCAGATGATGGCAACTCGACCGTCTCGCTCCCCGAAATTCCGCTGCTCGCCGTGTTGCCCGGCACTGGCGGTCTGACCCGCGTCACCGACAAGCGCAAAGTCCGCCGCGACCGCGCTGACGCGTTTTGCACCATCGAGGAAGGCATCAAAGGTAAGCGCGCTGTAGAATGGCGACTGGTCGATGCCTCGGTGCCGACGTCCAAGTTCGACGCGGCCGTTGCCGACGCCGCCAAGAAACTTGCCGCGACGTCGAAGCGTCCGGGTGGCGACGCCAAGGGCATCAAGCTCAATCCGCTGTCGCGCAAGCTGTCCAAGGATCGGGTCGAGTACGCCTTCGTGAGTGTCGACATCGATCGTGTCGGCCGCCGCGCGACCATTACCGTCAAAGCCCCGGTCGACGCGCCGCCAGCCACCGGAGAGGCGATCCATGCGCTCGGCGACAAGTTCTATCCGCTCCAGCTTGCCCGCGAACTCGATGACGCGATCCTGCATCTGCGCTTGAACGAACTCGACATGGGCACCTGGATCTTCAAGACCGAAGGCGACGGCAAGAAGGTCGTTGCCTACGACGAGGTTATGGCGGCCAACCAGAGCCACTGGCTTGTCAACGAGATCCTCAACTACTGGAAGCGCACGCTGAAGCGAATCGATGTGACCTCGCGCTCGCTGGTCGCACTCGTTGAGCCGGGCTCTGCATTTGCTGGCACGCTCGCGGAAATCGTGTTCGCCTGTGACCGCGCGTACATGCTTGACGGCACTTTCAAGGGTGACAATCGTCCGGCGGCACGCATGCAACTGTCATCGCTGAACTTCGGGCGCTATCCGATGTCGAACGGCATCACCCGGCTTGAGACGCGATTCCTCGGCGAGCCAGAAAGCGTCAACAAGGCCAGGGCCGCAATTGGGAAAGAGCTCGACGGCAGTGACGCAGCGTCGCTGGGGCTCGTATTCGAAGCGTTCGACGAAATCGACTACGCCGACGAAGTGCGCATCTTCCTCGAGGAGCGCAGCGGCTTCTCGGCCGACGGCCTCACCGGCCTTGAAGCCAATCTCCGCTTCGGCGGCCCCGAGACGATGGAGACAAAAATCTTCGGCCGTCTCACCGCGTGGCAGAACTGGATCTTCAACCGCGCCAACGCCACCGGCGAAAACGGCGCCCTTCGCCGCTACGGCAGCGGTATCAAAGGCGACTTCAATCCAGAGCGCGTGTGAGCCGCTCTTACTTTATCCCTCGGTAGCATCCTCTACTGAGCTAACTTCCAATTGCAGGAGTTGACTATGGCAACGGCACCCATGGGCGCTGTCGACTACACGACCAAGATCCCGAACAACGTGAACCTCGCCGATGACCAGCGCGTCCTGAAAGCGCTGGAGCAATGGCATCCCGGTTACATCGACTGGTGGATGACCATGGGGCCGGACGGTTTCCAGATGTCGGATGTCTATCTGCGCACGGCGATTTCGATCGACCCGAAGGGCTGGGCGAAGTTCGACTATGTGAAAATGCCGGAATATCGCTGGGGCATTCTGCTCGCGCCACAGGACGGCGAGCGCAAGGTCAACTTCGGCGCCCATAAGGGCGAGAAGGCGTGGCAGGAAGTCCCCGGTGAATACCGCGCGATGTTGCGCCGCCTCGTCGTTATTCAAGGTGACACCGAACCTGCCTCCGTTGAGCAGCAGCGCTTCCTCGGCAAAACAGCGCCGTCGCTCTACGATATGCGCAACCTGTTCCAAATCAACGTCGAGGAAGGCCGTCATCTTTGGGCGATGGTCTATCTGCTGCAGAAGTATTTCGGCAAAGACGGCCGCGAAGAAGCGGACGGCCTGCTGCTGCGCCGTTCGGGCAACGAAGACAAGCCGCGCATGCTCGGCGCCTTCAACGAAGAAACGCCCGACTGGTTGTCGCTGTTCATGTTCACGTTCTACACGGATCGTGACGGCAAAATGCAGCTGGAAAGCTTGGCGCAGTCGGGTTTCGATCCGATGTCGCGCACTTGCCGCTTCATGTTGACGGAAGAAGCGCACCACATGTTCGTCGGCGAGACCGGCGTCGGCCGCACCATCGAGCGCACCTGCGAAGCCATGAAGGCCGCTGGCATCGAAGACCCCTACGACATCGCCCGCGTGCGCGCGCTTGGCGTCATCGACCTGCCGACCATTCAGAAGAAATCAAACCTGCACTATTCGCTGTCGCTCGATCTGTTCGGCTCGGAAGTCTCGACCAACGCCGCGAACTTCTACAACTCCGGCCTCAAGGGCCGTTACATGGAAACCAAGATCGAGGACGATCACGCGCTCACTTCGGCGACGTATCCCGTGCTGAAGTACGTCGCGGGCGAACTGCGCATGGTCGAGGAGCCAGCACTGACTGCGCTCAACATGCGCCTGCGTGATGACTACGTGAAGGATTGCCAGGGTGGCGTGTCGCGCTGGAACAAGATCATCGAGAAGGCCGGCATCAAGTTCGCGCTAACTCTTCCGTCCGTCGCGTTCCATCGCGGCGTAGGCGAGTTCAAGGACATCAAGGCTTCGCCCGACGGCAAGGTGCTCACCGACGAGCAGTGGATCAAGAGCAAAGACCAGTGGATCCCGACAAAAGCCGATGGTGATTTTATCACTTCGCTGATGGTGCCGCAGTGGGAACGCGGCAAGTACGCCAACTGGATTTCCGCTCCGAAGATCGGCATCGACAACAAGGGCGGCGACTTCGAATACGTGAAAATACACCGCGGCCTTTGAGCCACTCCTTCGCGCCACTCTCGACCATCGCGGCGAGAGTGGCGCGCAAACTAGCAAGCTTTGGCTCCAACACTTTTTGCGCCAACACGGAGTTGCCGATGCCCTCCACACACGTCGACAATCTGCTCGCGATCCTACCGGCGCTTCCGCCCGGTACAATCGTCGCCATCAACACTGAGACCGGTGGCTACACGACCGGCAAAACAGAAGAAGAGGCTAAGGACGCCTTCGATGAGAAGTACGACTGGGGCGTGCCCGCCTACATCCACGTCGTGAACTGACTGTAAAGTAAGAAGCCGCTCAGGCGGCATGGAAACGCCGCTACGAGCAGCAATATGACCACGCTTGCCGAACATAAGTCTGCACTCCGTAAAGTGCACCTCATTGATCCTGAGGTGTGCATCCGCTGCAACACGTGCGAGGCGACGTGCCCGGTCGGCGCCATCACGCATGACGCCAACAACTACGTGGTCGATGCCGAGAAATGCAATTTCTGCATGGACTGCGTTGCGCCGTGCCCGACCGGATCGATTGACAACTGGCGCGTGGTCAAGGCCGCCTACTCGATCGACGACCAGTACACCTGGGGCGAGTTGCCAAAGCAGGAGGATCTCGGCGAGGCGTCGCCTGACGCAGACCAGGCGCTGGAAGACGAGGTGACGAAACTGTTGGCTGGCGCGCATTCTGGGGCCGGCGGCAGGGTCACGGCGCCAGCCAGCGCTTCGAAGCCGTCGGTCAATTTATACCGCCGTGACAAGCCAGCCATCGCGACGGTGCAGGGTAACTTCCGCATCACGGCTGCCAACACTGAAAGCGACATCCGCCATATCGTGCTCTCGTTTGGCTCGACTCAATTCCCCGTCCTGGAAGGTCAGTCGATCGGCATCGTACCGCCGGGCAAACAGGCAGACGGCAAACCGCACGATATCCGCCTCTATTCCATCGCCTCGGCCCGCGATGGTGAAAAACGCAACGGCAACAACCTTGGCCTCACAATCAAGCGTGTCGCTGGCGGCGTCGGCTCCAACTATATGTGCGATTTGAAGGTCGGCGACAAAGTCGAGGTGACCGGCCCGTTCGGCGCCACGTACCTGATGCCCGATGACGCCAACGCCAACTTGATCATGATCTGCACGGGCACTGGCTCGGCGCCGTTCCGCGCCTTCACCGAGCGTCGCCGCCGCGCCATGCAGAATGCGCCAGGCAAAGCGGTAATGTTTTTTGGCGCGCGCACGCCCGAGGAACTACCGTACTTTGGTCCGTTGCAGAAAGTGCCGACAAATCTGCTGGAAAAGCATCTCGTCTTTTCGCGCGTGAAGGGTGCCGACAAGGAGTATGTCCAGGACCGCATGCGCACCGAGGCCGCCACTGTGGCAGCCCTGCGCACATGTACATCTGCGGCTTGAAGGACATGGAAATCGGCGTCGAAGAAGCCTTGGCCGATATCGCGCGCAAGCACGGCATGGACTGGGCGGCGCTCAAGCCCGCCCTGCGCGCGTCCGGCCGTTATCACGTCGAGACGTATTGATCGATCAGACAATCCTTGATCGCTGCCTGCCAGAACACCCGCCTCTCCGGAACCGTCCGCATGTCCGCTCAACGTTGCTATTGCCTGACCAATCATCACGGCGCGCTTGAAATGCGCGAGGGGCCAATCCCCGTGCCGAAGGGCGGCGAAGTGCTGGTCAAGGTCGCCGGCGCGGGCGTCTGTCACTCCGACCTGCACATCTGGGAAGGCTTCTACGACCTCGGTGGCGGCAAGAAGATCGCGCTGAAAGATCGCGGCATCGTGCTGCCGATGACGCTCGGCCACGAGATCGCAGGCGAGATCGTTAAAGCCGGTCCGACGGCCAAAGGCGCAAAGATCGGGTCCAGCGTCGTGGTGTTTCCATGGATCGGCTGCGGCACCTGCGCCGTGTGTAAATCGGGCGATGAAAACATCTGTCTCAAGGCGCGCTCGCTCGGCGTATTCCAGGATGGCGGGTATGCGCGCTATGTGATCGTGCCGGATGCGAAGTACTGCATCGACATTGCGGGGCTCGACCCGGCAGAAGCAGCTCCGCTGGCATGTTCCGGCGTCACCACATATAGCGCCATCAAGAAGTTCGGCCCGCGCATCCAGCACGAGCCGATCGTCATCATGGGCGCAGGCGGCCTCGGCCACATGGCACTCAAAATACTAGCCGCGATGGGCGGTCAGGGCGCCATCATGGTCGACATCGACAAGTCAAAGCGCGACGCCGCGGTGGCCGCTGGCGCGCTCCAAGGCGTCGACGGCGGCGCACCCGATGCCGCCAAGCAGATCATGGATGCGACCGGCGGCGGCGCCCGCATGATCCTCGATCTGGTCGGCGCGGCATCGACCGTGAACACGGCCATCGCTGCAGCAACGCGCGGCACCGAGATCGTCGTCGTCGGCCTCTATGGTGGTGAGATCAACGTATCGGTACCGCTGTTCCCACTGCGCCCGCTCGCGATCCGCGGCAGTTATGTCGGCAATCTCGCTGAACTCACCGAGATCGTTGGGCTCGCCAAGACAGGCAAACTGAAGCTGGTGCCGGTCAAACGCCGACCGCTCGATGAGGCCAACTCAGCACTGATGGATTTGAAAGACGGCAAGATCATCGGCCGCGTCGTTCTCGTTCCTTGAATCGTGCTGGGAGGCGGGCGTGTTCCTGTCTGTATTCGACCTCTTCAAGATCGGCATCGGGCCATCGAGTTCCCACACCATGGGGCCGATGGTGGCGGCCAGCCGCTTCGTGCATGCGCTTCAGTTACAAACCGAGGGCGTGGCGCGACTGCGCGCGACATTACACGGTTCTCTTGCGCATACCGGCAAGGGACATGCGACGGACCGGGCGGTCATCCTGGGACTTTGCGGACAGGCGCCGGACACGATCGACCTCGATCGCGCCGATGAACTGTTGATGTCGGTCGCCGCAGACAAACGTGTCGGCACTATTGGAGGACCGCGGTATCGCTTTGATCCTGCGATCGACCTCGTCTTCGACCGCAAGACGCGTCTCCCCGCGCATCCGAATGGTATGACGTTCGAGGCGTTCGACAGCGACAGCCGCACGGTCCATCGTGCAACGTACTATTCGATCGGCGGCGGGTTTGTTGTCGACGACAATGAGATGGCCGCGTCGGCGAACACGGAGTCCGCGAGCCCTGCCTCCCCGGTGCCCTATCCGTTCGAGAATGCCGCCAGCATGCTGCAAATGGCCCGCGCCTCGGGCCGCTCAATTGCAGACATGAAGCGTGAAAATGAGCTGCAGCGCCTGACCTCGAACGAGGTGGACGCGCGGCTCGACGCCATCTGGCGCGCGATGGACGCGTGCATCGAGCGTGGGCTTTCGCGGCAGGGCATCCTGCCGGGGGGATTGAAGGTCAAGCGCCGCGCCAGCGCCATCCATGACAAACTCGACTTGGAATGGAAAAACAATCGACCCAATCCGTTGCTCGCCAACGACTGGCTGGCCGTCTACGCGATGGCGGTCAACGAGGAGAACGCGGGAGGCGGGCGGGTGGTCACCGCGCCAACAAATGGTGCGGCTGGGGTCATTCCCGCGGTGATCAAATACGTCCTCCGGTTCCATCCCGACAGTTCAATCGTCGATGTGCGGACTTTCCTGCTGACGGCGGCGGCCATCGGCGGGCTCCTCAAACACAATGCCTCGATCTCCGGCGCGGAGGTTGGCTGCCAGGGCGAAGTCGGTTCGGCATCCGCGATGGCCGCGGCTGGGTTGGCGGCTGTGCTCGGCGGCACGCCGGAGCAGATCGAGAATGCGGCGGAGATCGCGCTCGAGCATCATCTCGGCATGACCTGTGATCCCGTCGCCGGGCTGGTTCAGGTGCCTTGCATCGAACGCAACGCCATGGGCGCTGTCAAAGCCGTCACCGCTGCATCGCTGGCGTTGAAGGGTGACGGCACGCACGTCGTGCCCCTCGACGCAGCTATCGAAACGATGCGGCAGACGGGCCGCGACATGCACGAACGCTACAAAGAAACCAGCCTCGGCGGCTTGGCCGTCAACGTCGTTGCCTGCTGACCTCAAGACAACAAACGAATGGAGGAACAAATGGACTATTTCACAAAAGATCACGAGTGGATCAGTGTCGATGGCGACATCGGCACCGTCGGCATCACCAAGCATGCCGCCGAGCAGCTCGGCGATGTCGTCTTCGTGGATGTTCCGGCACCCGGTACGAAGGTGAAGGCAGGTGATCGCGTTGCGGTGGTCGAAAGCGTCAAGGCAGCGAGCGACATCTATGCTCCCGTCTCCGGCGAAATCATCGGCGGCAACGAAGAACTCGTGTCGACGCCGGCCGGCGTCAACGAGAGCCCGGAAAGCGCGGGCTGGTTCTTCAAAATCAAGCTTGCAGACAAAAACGAACTCGCCGGTCTGATGGACCGTGCCTCCTACGACGCGCTCGTCGAAGCCGGCGCGTAGCGCGATCGTTTGCGACCAGACGTCGATCTGCGATTTCAAGGACCACGAGATGAGCACGAAAGATAGACCGAGCTTTGCCGAACTGGCAGGGCATGACGAATTCCAGCGCAGGCATGTCGGGCCGGCAGCCAGTGATCAGGTACGCATGCTTGCTGCGCTAGGTTTTGACAGCCTCGACGCCTTCATCACTGGCATCGTACCGAAGTCGATCCGCTCGAAATCGCCGCTCGCTCTGGGAGATGCGAAGACCGAGGCGCAGGTTCTCGCTGATCTGCGCGTCATCGCGGGGAAGAACAAGGTCTACAAATCGCACATCGGTATGGGCTACTACGATTGCCACACGCCGACGGTCATCCTGCGCAACCTGCTCGAGAACCCGGCCTGGTACACATCGTACACGCCTTACCAGCCGGAGATCTCGCAGGGCCGGCTTGAGGTTCTGCTCAACTTCCAAACGATGGTCAGCGATCTGACCGGCATGGATATCGCAAATGCCTCGCTGCTCGACGAGGCAACGGCGGCCGCCGAGGCCATGACGCTCTGCCGCCGCGCGGCGAGGAACAAAAGCAATGTATTCTTCGTGTCGTCGGATTGCCATCCGCAGACGATCGATGTCGTGAAGACGCGTGCGGAGCCGCTCGGCATCGATGTGAAGGTCGGGGACGAGCGCACGGACTTCGATGCGTCTCGGTGCTTCGGCATCCTGTTGCAGTATCCCGGCACGCGTGGTGGGGTGCGCGAGCCGAGCGCTGTGATAAAGGCGACGCACGATAGCGGTGGTCTCGTCGCGGTTGCTTCCGACCTGCTCGCGTTGACGCTGCTGAGATCGCCGGGCGAGATGGGCGCGGACGTTGTGGTCGGCTCATCGCAACGCTTCGGTGTGCCAATGGGATTCGGCGGTCCACACGCGGCATTCTTTGCGACGCGCGATGCCCTCAAACGCGACATGCCCGGCCGCCTCGTCGGGGTCTCCGTGGATGCGCAGGGCAACAAAGCGTATCGCCTCGCGCTACAGACACGCGAACAACACATCCGCCGTGAAAAGGCGTCGAGCAACATTTGCACGGCGCAAGCGCTGCTCGCCATGATCGCGGCCATGTATGCCTGCTACCATGGGCCGAAAGGGCTGCAGCGCATCGCGGCGCGCGTACATCGGTTGACCGCAACGCTCGCTGCAGGACTGAACCAGCTCGGCGCCAAGGTCGATGCAGCGGCGGTCTTCGACACCGTTGTCGTCGCGGTTCCGAACGGTGCCGCTCGCGTGCACGCCGCCGCGCGCAAAGCCGCAATGAACCTGCGCGAGATCGACCAGGATCGCGTCGGCATCTCGCTCGACGAGACCACCACGCCAGCCGATGTCGAACGCCTCTGGTCGATCTTCGCAAATGGCAAAGGTGCGCCAACGTTCGACGTCGTTGAGGCGAAAGCAACCGACCATCTGCCGCCCGCGCTCACACGCACTTCGCCCTTCCTGACGCATCCGGTCTTTAATACGCATCACTCTGAGACATCCATGCTGCGCTATCTGCGCAGCCTTTGCGACAAGGATCTGGCGCTCGATCGCACGATGATTCCGCTCGGCTCGTGCACCATGAAACTCAACGCAACGACA
>JANOAW010000476.1:0-3126 GCA_031411355.1 Hyphomicrobiaceae bacterium
GCCGCCGCCTGGGCAGCGGCTTGCCAGCGCTGACGTCACCAGCCTTTCGCCTCGACGCCGACTTGCGCTCTCTCACGGCGTCACCTCGCGACCGCGCGTCGCCTGACTTCCCGCCAGTTGCCAGCTCTGCTCCGTGCGCACGTAGACGGCCATCCACGCGACCGCGTAAGTTTTGCCATCGCTGATGGATTTGATCGGGCTCGTGCCGTAGGCGATCGCGACCCAGCCGCCAGCGTGCGCGCGCACGACGAGATCGTCCGCCGGCGCTGTTTCGATCGCGGGATCACCGGCGAGCAACGCAGCGATGCGGCTATCCTTGGTATCGGCCTTGGTCGACGAATGCGTATGCCGAAATGTATCGGCGTACATTGAACGCAGTAAAGGTGCGTCTTTGGCCACGACGGCATTCGCGAGCCGCTTGCGAAAATCGACGATTTCTTCAGCTGTCGCTTTTTCCGCGCCGCCGTCGACGATCGAGGGTGGGTGTCCGTAGACAGGCGCTGTCATCACTGTGCTCGTGATGACAGCGGCAAGAAGCGACGCAACTAATCGGGACCTCATGGCAAAGGCCCCATGACACCTTGGCGAAAGCCGTAGATGCTGCGCTTGCCGGCAACCGGGATCAAGCGCACGGCGCGCGTCTGCCCAGGTTCGAAGCGTACGGCTGTGCCCGCGGCGATGTCGAGGCGCATGCCGAGGGCCTTGGTGCGCTCGAACGTCAACGCCGCATTGGTCTCGTAGAAGTGATAGTGGCTGCCGACTTGGATTGGCCGATCGCCGGTATTGGCGACGTCGAGCGTAATGGCTATTCGCCCCGCATTAAGCTCGATGTCACCAGCGGCCGTGATAATTTCGCCTGCAATCATTGCTTCTGCTCCCGTTTCGCGACGCACCGAGCCTCGACCGACCGGCCGGCTCTGAAAGCGACGGCCGCAGTGCCAAGGACAACGAGCATCCACGCAAGGTGGTCCCACTCCAGGAGATGGAGGCCGAGCCCACTGGCCGACAGCGCGCCGTGATGACCGCCGTGAGCGTGTGCGGAGGCGGAGACCCCTACGGCCGACAGGACGAGAGCGATACGAAACATGTCGATACTCCTTCAGCGGATGGGTTCGTGCACAGTCACGAGTTTGGTGCCGTCGGGGAACGTGGCTTCCACCTGGACGTCGCGGATCATCTCGGCGATGCCGGGCATCACTTGAGCGCGCGTGATCACGCCAGCCCCGTCACGCATCAATTCCGACACCGAGCGACCGTCGCGCGCGCCTTCTACGACAAAATCGGTGATCAGCGCGATGGCCTCGGGGTGATTGAGTTTGATGCCGCGCTCCAGTCGACGACGCGCGACGACGGCCGCCATCGAGATGAGCAACTTGTCTTTTTCGCGCGGTGTTAAATTCATCTGGCAGCCTCTTTCAGACACCCCATACACGCGGCATTGGGCGTCGCATCAAGTAACTCGTCAAGGCCGCGATGTCTGACCGCAACGACGCACCGTCATGGGCGAGAAAGCGCCCCACCAGCATCCCGTTCCACGCCGACACCGCCGCTCGAGACTGGGCTCGCCCGTCGGGGCGTCCGAGCAGCTCGCGCGCCCCGTCACGACGATCAGACGCGTCCGGCGCGAGATACAACAGGCTCGCTGCGTAGCCGGCCCCGTCCGCGACGGCTGGGGTCGCGAGGGTCGCGTGCATGTCGTCTTGGAGCCCGACCGCCTCGGCGAACACCAGGGTACCCACCCGTCGAATGCGCCACGCGTCGTGAAACGCGCCGGCACGCACCGTCTCCCCGTGTGCCGCCCGGCCGAACACGACCGCTTCGACGATGAGCAATGTGCCGTCGGCTGCGACGTCGGCCTCGATCCGCCGGCGGATCTTCGCGCCCGAAAACACGATCGTCTCCTGCGGCACCCAATGCAACGTCGCACCACTCGACACCTTGAGCTTTACCGATACGTCCGTTGCCGCATCGAGTGCGCGGTAGATGCGTTCAGCTGACTGCGACGACACGGTTGCGGACGCGCCACAGCCGGCCGAGACCGCGAAGCGATAGCGGTCACCACCAAGCATACCCCCGCCGGTGTTGATCGTGACGGCCTCGCATCCGTGCTCGGGACGGGGAAATTTGGCGCGAAATCCGCCCGTTTCCTCGAGGTGAGCCAGCCGTGTGACGCCGGTGTCGGCGCGTGCGAACGCCACCGCAACGCCGGCCGTGGCGCGCACGGACGCCAGAGACGGCGAGGTCGGCGCATCAAACCGCGAGTTTGCGCCGGACATCGGCCTCCACCATTTCCGCGCGCGTTCCAGCCAGCACGATCTGCCCCCGGTCCATGACGGCGTAGGTGTCGGCGAGGTCGCGTGCCCATTCGAAATATTGTTCGACCAGCAGGATCGCCATATCGCCACGCTGGCGCAGCGTCGACAAGGCGCGGCCGACATCCTTGATGACGGAGGGTTGAATGCCCTCGGTCGGCTCGTCGAGCACGAGCAGTTTCGGCCGCGTCACCAAGGCCCGCCCGATGGCGAGCTGTTGCTGCTGCCCCCCGGACAGATCACCACCACGCCGCCGAAGCATGCTCTTCAGCACGGGAAAGAGCTCGAAGATAAATTCAGGGATGGTCCGGTCGCCGCGCGCGAGCGGCGCGAAACCGGTCTCCAGATTTTCCTTCACCGACAGCAAGGGAAAGATCTCGCGGCCTTGCGGGACATAGGCGATACCGCGCCGCGTGCGCTCGTGCGGCTTCATGGCAATGATGCTTTCGCCATCCCAGGTGATGTTACCGGCCGAGATCGACTGATGGCCGGTGATGGCGCGCAGCAACGTCGATTTGCCGACGCCGTTACGGCCGAGCACCGTCGTGATCTGTCCGGGCGTGGCCGTCAGCGAGACGCCACGTAGAGCCTGCGCCGCGCCGTAGTGAAGATCGATTTTCGAAATGGTCAGCATGACGTGACTTTGCTGGTGTCTGATTTGTCGGCGAAGCGGGGCTTCGGGCCAGCCTGTTTGATAGTGGGCAGCCTCATCGCACCTGCATCCTCGGCGTCGGGTATGCGCGCGCGCACCACAACCGGCACTGTCGACGGGCGCGGCTTATGGCCGAACGGGGGCAGACGACGTGGACTATCG
>JANOAW010000477.1:0-14648 GCA_031411355.1 Hyphomicrobiaceae bacterium
GTTATGGTAGTGCCGGTCGGGGCAAGCGGTGCCGACGTGTCAGTGAATGTGCCGGTTGTCGCGGTCGATATATTGCCGGCCGCATCTTTGGCTGTCACGGAAACGGGGCCGCTGCCTTGCGGGGTGCTGGACGTTGCCGAATACGCGCCTGTCGCGTCGGCCGGAACGGTGGTCGACGTGCCATCCGGGAACGTCACTTTGACGGCCGAGCCTGGTTCGGCCTTGCCGGCGACTGTGAGCGTGCCGTTGGCGTTGACGGTTGTGCTGCCGGTCGGCGCCGTCGGTGCCGTTTTATCGGCGAAAACGGTGGTTGCGACCGGGATCTCTTTGCCGTTGGCGTCAGTGACCGCGATTGCCACACCCCCGGATGTCTGCGGCGTTGCCGACGACGCGGAGTAAGCGCCGGTCGCGTCCGCGGGTACCGTAACGGAACTACCGTCGGGGAACGTGACCTTGACGCTCGCACCAGGCGTCGTGACGCCGTCGACCGTGACCGTGCCGTTCGGATTGGTTTTGATCGTACTCGCGGGTGACTGCGACAATGCCTCGGTGGCCAAGGCACGGCTTCCGCTGCCGCCGCTTCCGCCTGCGAGTGCCAGCCCAAGTCCGCCCAGCGCGAGCAGGCCGAGAGCTGCACCGCCGCCCAACCCGTCGCCGCTTTCGGCGCCGTTTGCCGCGATCACGCCTTGAGAAATGCTCGGAGCAGGCGCACCCTCGTCCGGGCTGACGACCTGAAACTCGTGGAAGCCGTCGCCATTGGCGAAGAAATTCTTGATGCGCTGCGTCTCGCCACCTTCGAGGTCCACGACGAGATCGTTGCCTTCGCGATGACTGCCACTGACTTTCGCCGGATCGATCGCAAGTTTGAACACGGTTGCTTTCGCGGGTGCGTCGATGGCTCCCGGTGCAGCCGAAAGCTTGACGGTGTTGGACGCGTTCGAGGAGGACGTGAGCTTCGCCATTGTGTCGATTCCAGGTTGTTAAAATGTGAGGTGCATTTTCAAGATGCGTTTTGCTATCTATGGGTGTACGTCACTCATCTTAAAGATGCGTTTAGCACGACGCCGCAATGTTTTGAAAAGACGGTGCTATTTTTGTTCTCAATCGTGATCCGGCTCAGCCACCCTGGGTTTCCTAACGGCCGTCAAAGTTCTTGATCGCGTTCGGGAACCTCTGCGTCCGTCGCGCGTCGTATCAATCGAGCTTCAACGTCTTTGCAAAATTTGCGGTCATCATCACCGCCGTCGCGCGTTCGCAGCGGAGTCCAAGTCGTGAGCAAGCCTCCCGTGACGACTTGGTTTGACCGGCCTCTGGTTGCTGACCGGCGACGCGTGGTGCTCGGCTCAATGGCTGGCGGACTGCTGCTTGGAACGCGGTCGAGCGCCGCGCAGGACGTCAGCATTGCCCTCTCCAGCCATGTGCGCAGTTTCTTCACAGCGGACGAGTGGGCATTCGTGCTGGCCGCGTGCAGTCGCCTCATACCGTCATCGCCCGATGGGCCGGGCGCGATAGATGCTCTGGTGCCGATCTTCATCGACCGCCAGATCGGCGGCGACTTCGGCAAAGCCGCGGATTGGTTCATGGAGGGGCCGCACGTCCCCGATGGCGATGCGCGCCTCGGGTTTCAATCGCCACTGACGCCAGCTGAGATCTATCGCCGGTCGATCGCCTCGGTGGATGCGTGGACGCGCGGGCAATATGACAAGGTATTCGCACGGCTTGATGCGGCTGATCAGGACGTCGTTTTGCGAACCTTGGAGGCCGGTAAACTCGGCTTGCCCGCCGAGCTGCGGGATTTCTTTGGCCTGCTGTTGCAGAACACCAAGGAAGGTTATTTTTCTGACCCGCAATATGGCGGCAACCACAAAATGGCGGCGTGGGTCCACATCGGATTTCCGGGCGCGCGCGGCAGTTTCAAGGAGTGGTCGGCAAAAGACAATGTTCGCTATCCACTCGGACCGGTTTCCATCTCCGGCCAGCGGGTCTGATCATGGCACGGCAGGCTGCGCGCACGGACGTTGTCGTCGTCGGATTGGGATGGACGGGCTCCATACTTTCTATGGAGCTTGCGACCGAAGGATTGAATGTGCTGGCGCTGGAGCGAGGCGAGGAACGCAACACCGTGCCCGATTTCGCCTACCCCAAGATGATCGACGAATTGAAGTATGGCGTGCGCAACGGGCTGATGCGGCGACCGCGTGACACGACCTTGACGGTCAGGCACGGGCTCGCCGACAGGGCGTTGCCATATCGCGTACTTGGTAGCTTTTTACCCGGCACCGGCGTGGGTGGGGCAGGTGTGCATTGGAATGGGCACACCTGGCGTGCGCTACCGGAAGAATTGAGATTGCGTTCCTACACAACCGAACGCTTTGGCGCAGATATCATTCCGACCGACATGACCATTCAGGACTGGGGCGTGTCTTACGACGAGCTTGAAGCCTTTTATGACCGGTTCGAATACATGGCCGGTATATCCGGATCGGCCGGGAATGTCGGGGGTTCGATCCGGGACGGCGGCAATCCCTTCGAAGGGCCGCGCAAACGCGAATATCCACTCGGACCGCTGCCATCGACACTCAACGGTCGCATGTTTTCAGCCGCTGCCAGAAAAATGGGTTATCACCCATTTCCGATGCCCTCGGCCAACGCGTCCGGCGCCCATGTCAACGAATATGGCATGCAGCTTGGCCCATGTAATTTCTGTGGTTTCTGTGAGCGGTACGGCTGCATCAACTATTCCAAGGCTTCGCCGCAAACCTGCATTCTCGACGCGTTGAAGAGGAAGTCGAATTTCAGCTATCGCACGAATTGCGACGTTCTGCGGGTCGAACTCTCGGCTGACAAGAAGACCGCGACCGGCGTCTCCTACGTCGACGAGAAAGGCGAAGACGTGTTCCAGCCGGCGGACATTGTTATTCTCGCCGCCTATCAATTCAACAACGTGCATCTGATGCTGGTTTCCGGCATCGGCACACCCTACGACCCGAGCAGTGGAGTTGGGACCGTCGGCAAGAACTACGCCTACCAGATGACCGGCGGCACCACGTTGTTTTTTCGCGACGTGAATTTCAATCCGTTCGTCGGCGCCGGGTCGAATGCCATGGTGATCGACGACTTCGCCGCCAATCAGATCGATTTCAGGCAGGCGGGTTTCATTGGTGGAAGTTATATCAGCAGCGGTCAATTCAACGGCCAGCCGATCAGATCGATGGCGTTACCCCAGGGCGTGCCGGCGTGGGGCGCGCGTTGGAAGACGGGCATCAAGGAGTGGTACGGCCACTCGATGAGCATCAGCTCGCACGGCTCGAACATGGCGTACCGGGATTGTTACCTGGATCTCGATCCGACCTATCGCGACAAGCACGGCCGCCCCTTGCTGCGTATGACCTTCGACTGGAAGGCCAACGACATTCGCATGACCCAGTTCATGCGGGGCAAGATCGAAGACATGGCGCGCGCGATGACGCCAACGAGTTGGACGTCGTCGTACAAGGGAGAGGGCGCAAAGTACGACGTGCGCCCCTATCAGACCACGCACAATGTCGGCGGCGCGATCATGGGCACGGATCCAGTCACCAGCGCCGTCAATCGTTACCTGCAGACGTGGGCCGCCCACAACGTGTTCGTCATGGGTGCGAGCGCGTTTCCGCAAAACCTACAATACAATCCGACCGGAACAGTCGGCGCACTCGCCTATTGGTCGGCGGCAGCGATCCGACGTGACTATCTGAAATCGCCGCGGCCGCTGATGTGAGCTGGAAACGGAGGCCGAGCGATGCGTATGTTCGTCCGTCTCGTTGCCGCGCTCGTGGTGCTCGGCTGTTTGTCGTTGGCAGCCGTGGTCTGGTTGCCGCCGGTTCGGACCAAGCCCACGATGACCCCACCAGCGACTTTCACAGCAGCTCCGGCCGATGGCGAACGGGTGGCGATCGCGGCCGATTGTTCAGCCTGTCATACGGCGCCGGGCGGACGTCCTTTCGCCGGCGGACGGGCGATCGAGTCACCCCTCGGTACCATCTATTCGAGCAACATCACGCCCGATGAAACGGTCGGGATCGGTCGCTACAGCCTCGACGATTTCAGAGCCGTGCTGATCGACGGGGTGCGCAAGGACGGCCGCCGACTGTATCCCGCCATGCCGTATGCGAACTATCGCAAGATGAGCGAAGAAGATGTGCAATCGCTCTACGCCTATATCATGAAGCAGGTGCCGCCGGTCGCAACCAAGCCACCGGTGACGCAGTTGGCGTTTCCGTTCGATCAGCGTTGGGGCATTCGCATGTGGGCGTGGGCGGCACTGCCAAACCCCGCTTTTGTGCCCCAATTCGGCGATGCCCGTCTCGACCGAGGCGCTTATCTGGTCGAGGTGCTCGGGCATTGCGGCGCCTGTCACACACCGCGCAATGCCCTGTTCGCCGAGAAGGGCTACGATGCGCGCTCGGACGCGTTTCTGGCGGGCGGCATGTTGGGCGCGTGGCCGACGGCCGATCTCAGGGCGCGCAACGGGGCGACACAACGCTGGTCCGTCGACGAATTGAGCGATCTTCTCGCCAGTGGGCGCAATTCCACCAAGAGTATCGGCGGCGAGATGGCGCTCGTCGTCGAACACTCGCTCCAGCACCTGCCGAAAGCTGATCTCGACGCCATCGTCGCTTATCTCAAGCGCATCAAGCAAGATCGCGATGGCATCGCGGGACGTGGCGTCAGACGCGAACCGGCGGCGACGGCTGCGGCGTTGACCGAGGCCTCGCCCCGACTGGAGCTGGGCGCCCGCCTCTATCTCGATAATTGCAACGCCTGCCATTTTGTCGACGGGCGCGGCGCGGCCGGCGTGTTTCCGCAGCTCGATCGCAACGATCTCGTCACGGCGGCCGCGCCCGACGGCCTTGTCGCCGTCATCCTCGCGGGCACATCGACGCCGTCGACGGCGAAGCGGCCGGCGCGGTTGACGATGCCGGATTTCGGATGGCGCCTTACGGACGCCGAGGTGGCGGCATTGGCAACGTTCGTCAGGCGCTCGTGGTCCAACGATGCGGACCTCGTGTCACCCGAGCGCGTCGCTGTGGTCAGGCGAGGTCTGCCGAAACCGCCGTGATCAGACGAGGTGCCTCGGCACCAGAACCTCGCCGCGCATGATCGGCCGCGCCGTACGCAGGGTGCCCGCCACCACGGTCATGTCGGCGCCTTTGCCCTCGGTGGTCAGGCGCACATCGATCATGCCCGAGGGATGTTCGATCCAGATGGTGCGCGGATTGGCTGTCTCGGGGCGGGCGACTTCGTGGGCGATCGAGCCTTCGAGCGCACAGGCCGCGGCAACGCAAACGCCACCTGTGACAGCATGTGCGGCGTGCAGTGCCTTGGGCGTCAGATAGCGTGATGTCAGCGTGCCCTCGGGCGTTCGCGGTCCCGAGAGAATACCGACCTTGGGCACCACCTTGTCGGTGACATCGCCGAGACCCATCATGCGACCTGCCTCGAGACGGATACTCTCGATGCGCGCCATCAGAGCCTTATTGCCGTCAATGCCGGCCTTGCCCTCGGTGCCCTCGAGACCGAGGTCGCCGGCGCGCAACAGGATCATCGGCATGGCGACGTCGATGCACGTGATCTCGACGCCCTGGACGACGTCGCGCACCTTGCCGGTCGGCAACATCGATCCACACAGTGACCCCGTGACATCCATGAAATTCAGCACGATCGGCGCGGCCGTCCCCGGCACACCGTCGATGCGCGCATCACCGGCATAGCGCACCACGCCGCCGGGTGTCTGGACCACGGCTTCAATGCGCGACTCCGTGTTGACGTTGAAGATCATCACCCGGGTCGTGCCGTCCGATGCGGCGACGAGGCCGCGCTCGATGGCAAACGGCGCGACACCGGCCAGCATGTTGCCGCACGATGGCGCGGTGTCGACCAGAGGCTTGGCGATGTCGACCTGTGCGAAGAGATAGTCCACGTCGACGCCCGGCCGTGTCGATCGCGAGACGATCGCAACCTTGCTGGTCAAGGTGTCGGCGCCGCCAAGGCCGTCGATCTGGCGCAGATCGGGCGATCCCATGACGGCAAGCAACACGCGGTCGCGCGCCGCTTGGTCGGCTGGAAGATCACACGCCTCGAAATAGGGCCCACGTGAGGTGCCACCGCGCATGAAGGTGCAACGAATGCCGGCGAAGTCAGTCATGAGGGATCTCGTGTCGAAGCGTGTTGCAGTCGTGGTAGTGCCGCGGAACCTGCGACGACAAGTGCGTTCTGCGACATGGCAGCTCTACCGGCGGCGATGTCACCGACCTTTCTTGCTGATCGCGTCCTGCAGGCCTTTGAGTGAAATCAAACCTTCGAGCTCGCCCAGGGCTGGAAAGGTGACGAGCAGCCATTGACCGAACTGGTTGAGGCCGTCGGTCAGGAACAAGATGCCTGTGACGACGAGCAGAGCCCCCATGACTTTCTCGACTTTGCCGAGATGGCGACGGAAGCGGACCATGAAGCCGAAAAACGGGCGGATCGCGGCGGCTGCGAGCAGGAAGGGGACGCCGAGCCCGAGCGAATAGACGAGCAGCAACCACACGCCTGTCTTGAGGCTGTTGTCCTGGGAGGCGACGGCCAGCACGGTCGCGAGCACGGGTCCCACACAGGGCGTCCAACCGAACGCGAAGGCGAGGCCGATGACATAGGCACCGGCGTAGCCGACACCCTCCATGTCGGCGTGATAGCGCTTTTCGACATACAACCAGGACAGGCGCAGAAAGCCGAGGAAATGCAGGCCGAACAGAATGATGATGACGCCGGCGACTTTGGACAACACGTCCTTGTAGGTGAGGACCATTTGCCCGATCAAAGACGCGCCCGCGCCGAGGGCCACAAACACGGTGGTGAAGCCGAGCACGAAGCAGCAGGCAGCCAGCAACACCTTGCGTCTGGCCGCGACGTCCATGGCCTGGCCGTCGGCCATGCGTTCGATCGACGTGCCGCCGAGATAGGCCAGATACGGCGGTACCAACGGGAGCACGCACGGACTGAGAAAGCTCACCAATCCCGCCAGGAACACGCCCAAGGTGATGTAAAGTTCACTGCCCATTCCAGCTCCCCTGCCTCCGACAGCGTTAGACAGGTGTCGGCGATCACGGCAAGTCAAAGCCGCGAGATGAGCTGAGCGTCGCGTGCGGCGCGATAGCGTCGATGTCTGGTAAATCCGGGCGGAGTGCTGATATGTCCGACGAGCGCCGATCGGCCCCCAGCCCCGCGAAACAAACATGACCACGATTCCCGACATCCGCGCCGATTTCGAGCTGCTCGACAGCTGGGAAGACCGCTACCGCTACGTGATGGAACTCGGCCGCGCGCTGCCGCCCTATCCCGAGGCGCTGCGCACCGACGCAAACAAAGTTCGCGGCTGCGCGTCGCAGGTGTGGCTCGCGACCCACGTCGAGGGGGCAGGCGCCGACGCTCCCATGACGTTCGACGGCGACAGTGACAGTCATCTCGTGCGCGGGCTGGTGGCGATCCTGCTGGCTGCGTATCAAGGCCTTTCGGCCCGGGACGTGCTCGCCGTCGACGCGCACGGTATTTTGGCATCGCTGGGCTTAGCCGAACATCTCACACCGCAGCGCTCGAACGGGTTTGCGTCGATGGTCGCGCGCCTGCGCGATGATGCGGCGCGGCGCGTGGGGTGACGTCATGGGGCACCGGCGCTACGACGCGATCGTCCTCGGCCTCGGTGGCATGGGTGCCGCGGCGCTGTGCGCCCTCGCGCGGCGCGGTCGCCGCGTCCTCGGCATCGAACAATATGATCTCGGGCATGAACTTGGCTCGTCGGGTGCGGGGATTCGCATATACCGGTTCGCCCAGTTCCTGCACCCGGCCTACGTGCCGTTGATGCAGCACGCTCTGCACCATTGGTCGCGGTTGGAACGAGACGCCGACGAACAATTGCTGTTTCGCACGGGGGGGCTGGACATCGGGCCGCCCGGGGGCGAACTCGTCGCCGGATCGAGGCGAGCCTGCGCCGAACACGGCCTCACGCACGACGTGTTATCCGCCACCGAGGTCATGCGCCGCTTTCCGGCTTGGCGCTTGCCACATGATGTCGCCGCCGTGTTTCAGCCCGATGCAGGGCTGTTGTCCGCCGATCGCGCGATCTTCGCCCATGTCCGCACGGCGCTACGGCTCGGCGCCAACGTACGGGTGCGAGAACGCGTGACAGCGCTCACCGAAAAAAGCGATCACGTGATCGTCGAGACCAGTCGTGGCACCTATGAAGCCGACCAGATCGTCGTCGCGGCCGGACCGTGGGCGCAGCACTGGGCGCCGTCGCTCGCCGACAAAGTCGTGCCGGAGCGTCAGGTTATCGGTTGGTTTGCAGCCCGCCGTCTCGACCTGTTTCGACGCACAACCTTTCCGGTGTTCATAACCGAGGACGAAACCGGTTTTCACTATGGGTTTCCCGAGCACGATCGACCCGGCGTCAAGCTTGGCCGACACGGCCACCGCAACGAAGCGACGACAGCCGACGGCGTCCGACGCGAGATCGACCGCGAGGACGAGGCGACTCTGACACGATTTAACCGCCGCTATTTCGACGATCGGCTCGGCGATGCGCTCGCCTATAAGACCTGCATCTATACCAACACACCCGACAGCCACTTCGTCGTCGACCGCCTGCCGGGGCATAGTCGCTGCTGGCTGGCTGCCGGGTTCTCTGGCCACGGCTACAAGTTTTGCGCCGGCATTGGCGAGATCCTGGCGGATCTCGTTGTCGACGGCACGACCCGGCAGGACATCGCGCTGTTTGCGGCAGGCAGGCTTACGCGCGAGGTGTAAAATAAGTCGGCTGATCATGCCGACGGCATCATGCGACTTTGGCCGGGCGCGGTTGCAGCGGAGGCTGGCAGTCGACCGGCAACGGCGTCTCGTAGGGGGTCTTACGCGTGCGGGCGGCGTGATCGGCCTTGGCGGCGGCAACCAGTTTCACGTCCCCGAGACAATCGACGGCAACGGCCGCCATGACCTTGGCCGCATGCACCAATGCCTTGTGAGCCGCGGGAACCTTGCCTTGCGCCGTAATCTGCCAACTGTGACCGGGCGTGCCGATAGCATGACAGCCGACGCGGGCTTCGATGGTCGGCACGGCCCATGAGACGTCGCCGAGATCCGTCGACCCAATCATGGCCTCGCCCTTGGTTCCGCGCGGCACCACGAGATCGCACAGCGCCATCTCACGTGTCCGCGGCATGCCCGAGCGTGCCCACGAGGCGTCGATGTCGTCCGGCGTCAATGTTGCCTGGATCTTCTTGGCATAGGCGATGTCGGCCGCATCCCACGGTGGCGCGCCGAGGCGATCGAAATGCCGTTGCATGCAATCCCCGAGCGGGGTGTTGTCGAGCATGTTGGAGACTGCGGAAATCACTTTCGTCTCGACACTGCACTCGGTCATGAGGGCCGCACCATCGGCGACCTTGCGCACCCGCGTGATCAGTTGGCGCATGACCGGCAACGTCAGGGCGCGGATGGCGTAGCGCACTTTCGCACGACCCTGGACGACGTTGGGGGCGACGCCGCCGGCGTCGAGATAGGCGTAATGGATGCGCGCATCCGACGGCATGTGCTCTCGCATGTAGTTGACGCCGACACTCATCAGTTCGACGGCATCGAGGGCGGAGCGGCCGAGTTGTGGGGTTGCCGCCGCATGCGAGGCGCGACCGGTGAAGGTGAAATCGATGCGCGTGTTGGCGAGTGATAGGGCGTCGCCGACCTTGTTGAAGGCGGCCGGGTGCCAGCAGATGGCGATGTCGACGTCCTTGAACAGGCCCGCGCGCACCATGAACGACTTGGCGGCGCCGCCTTCTTCCGCCGGGCACCCATAGTAGCGCACGCGTCCGGCGATGCCACGTTCAGCGAGCCAATCCTTGACCGCCGTTGCAGCCAACAGCGCGGCCGAGCCGAGCATGTTGTGGCCGCAGCCGTGTCCGTGCCCGCCCGGCACCACTTCCCTTGGTTCGGCGATGCCGGCGACCTGTGAGAGGCCCGGCAAGGCGTCATATTCGCCGAGGATTGCGATGACCGGCCCACCTTCGCCGGCTTCACCCACGACCGCCGTCGGAATGCCGGCTGGGTTTTCTGAGATCTTGAAGCCTTGCTGGCGCAGCATCGCGGTATGTTCTTCGACCGCCGTATACTCGGTATATGCGATTTCCGGCGCATCCCAGATCCGATCCGAGAGTTGGGCGAACGGTGTGCGTTTGGCGTCGACGAAAGTCCAGATCTGGTCGGTGTTCTGCATCGCGGGCGATCTCGGATGATGTGTCGGTTATCGCGCAGTCGATCATGCGCGCGCGTCATGTGCAAGCGTCGGTTCTCACAGCGTTCGTGGGTTCAGCCGGCCAAGGCAGCCCTCGCAAGCCAAGCAGGTTTGCACGCTGAAATCTGCGGCGACTGTCATTAAGCTCCTGGGCGCACACTGGACTTCGAGCAAGCTGCCCATGACGCCACGTACGGGCGGCAATCGTTTCGGAGGGCTGATGCCATGCACCGATCAATAGCGCTCGCAGTTGTCGGCGCGACACTCTTCCTCGGCGCACTCTCGGCCGAGGCGAAGGTGCCGATCCCCTGCACGGGGGATAAAATCGTCAAGGTCGCCGAGATGCCGAAAACCCCTGCCTTCAAAACACCAAGCGGCCAGCAAGTCGATCTTGGGTACCTCTACGAGGGATGTTTCAAGGGCAAGTGGGTCGGTTACGTCGGCAGTTCCCGCCGGTTCGTGACATGGCCGCAGGGAGTGCTGCCGGTGCTCATCACTGGGGCTGGTCTTTCAGGCGTTCCTGAGCCGCCGGGCATCATGTGGGGGCTGTGGCATGCACCCGGACAATTCTTGGCCGAGTGGATCTGGATCGCCGTGGTCGCTTGCCTCGCAGCCGCAGTGACGATCAATGCCCGGCAATCGTTGACACCGGAACCGAGCGCCGCGCTCGAACCGACCGCTGCGCCCGAGGCACGCCGAACCGCCCAGTTGGCTTGAGTTCTGGTGTCTGACCGAGTTCAGACACCATGGCGACGAATAGGCGCCTCAAACGCGCCAGACGGCCGAATTTTTTATTTCGGCGTCTTCGAGATCGCGTGTCACTGGCACCTGGTAGGTCGCAACTTCGGCGAAGCGATCGCGTGGAAAATAATTGCGCTTGGGATCACCGACGAGGACCAGAGTGCCGGCTTTCGCGAGTGGCTCGATCAGGGCGATGACGCGGTCGGCCAACTGGCGCTCGTAGAAGAGGTCGCCGACCAGCACGACGTCGAATTGCTCGGCCATTCCCTCGGCTAGGCCGTCGAGCAGATCTTTCGATGTCGTTGTCAGCGTCACGGCATTGACATCGGCGTTCATGTCGGTCGCGACGGTTGCGATGCGGTCGATATCGGCGGCAAGGACAGAGGCTGCACCCGAACGCAAAGCTGCGATGCCGGCGATGCCTGCGCCGCACCCCAGATCCAGCACGCGTTTGCCTGCGACGTTGGCGGGTGTGTCGAGCAGGCAGCGCGCCAACGCCTGCCCTCCCGCCCAGGCAAAGGCCCAGTAGGGAGGTGCAATATTCATTTGGTCGAGATCTTCCTCGGTCTTACGCCAGATCTCGAGTGTTTCCTCGGCGAGGTGCAGCTGGACCTCCGGCACGAGCGGTGGGTGCAGCAGCCGCGTGTTCGCCGCGATGAATCGGCGCACGGCTGATGCGTTGTCTATGTCGAGGCGCGGCACGATCCTCCTTCGCCGCGGTGCGGCTCAACTCAACGACGACAGCTGACCTGAGCCGACGAAATGCGGTCGTTCCAGAATTGACCGACAAAACCGACGCTGCCGGCGAACACCTGTCGGGCGCCACCGAAATTGGCGTGCTCATAGGCGACGATGCGGCAGCCGGGCGTGCAGCTGATGGCGGAGATGCGGTCGTTCCAACCTTCGCCGACGAACGGGTATTCACCTGGTCCGAGCGGCAGGCGGGCGCCGCCGAAATTGGCGTGCTCGTGGGCAGTACAGCCGAGGTAGCGTTGCGCCGGTTCCGGGCGATATGGACGTTCGCGGTACGGGCGCTCCGTGGGATAATATTGCGCCTGTGCGACGGCCGTCATGCCCGCCAGCAGCGCGAGGCTGGCGATCAGGGGTCTTGCGATCATGATTGTGTCCTCCCAGAAATGGCACGCACGTGCCAGCGCCGATGGTTCAACACTGCTTCTTGCCCAGCCGTCCAGTGCTTTCGCGGGATAAGGCTTTCGTCGCCGCACCGGTTGTGATCGCGGTGACGCACCCTGGATCGGTCCTGCCGCGATGCCGCATAGGCCGCTGCCACGACGCGGAATATGCTGCAGCGCAATAAAAACGATGGAGCACCCGATGTCCTCAGTCGCCCAGCGCACCGATGTCCACATCGACGTTCTATCAGTCGACGACTGTCGAACGGCTGTGTCGGCGGCGGAACGCATCCTTCAACTGGCCAAGCCTGCAGTCGCCCGCCGGGTCGCAGCCAACGGCATCGATGCCGAACAGGCGGTGGCACACGGGTTCGCTTGGCTCGCGACCACGGTCGAGGCGTTGCGCCAGATGCAGGGTTGGGCCACCCGCCTCGATGCGGCCGGTCGCTTCGGCGAAATCGAGCGCTTACTGCTCACCGTCGCGTTCGGGGAATACGCCGCCCAGATCGAAGGCGGCATTCCCATGAGCCCGCAGGAGACGGTCCGCCTGACGGCGCTGGGCGTGTCGCAGGCCGATCAACGCGCGTTCTCCGATGTCGCAGCCCACGCGATCGCGTTCGGCACCACGGACGCGATCCGACACAGGGTGATGCAACTCGTCCTGGCTCAGCCCGAAGCAACCACGTTCGGCGACACGGGTCTCGACGAGACATTGAGTGAGATGCGCGAGCAGATGCGCCGCTTCGGGGTCGCCGAAGTCTTGCCACATGCCCACGGCTGGCACTTGCGCAATGAATATATCCCGCTCGGCGTGATCGGCAAACTCGCCGAGCTCGGCGTGTTCGGCCTGACCATGCCTGAAACGTTCGGTGGCATGGGTCTCGGCAAGGAGAGCATGTGCCTCGTGTCGGAGGAATTGTCGCGGGCCTATATCGGCGTCGGCTCGCTCGGCACGCGCTCGGAGATCGCAGCCGAACTCATTCTTGCCGGCGGGACCGAGGAACAGAAGGCCAAATACCTGCCGCGCATCGCCAGCGGCGAAATTCTGCCGACGGCGGTGTTCACCGAACCGAATACTGGCTCAGACCTCGCATCGCTCAAGACCCGCGCAGAACGGCATGGTGAAGTCTATAAAATCTACGGCCAGAAAACCTGGATCACCCATCCCGTGCGCGCCGACCTGATGACCATGCTTGTGCGGACGGACCCGACGCAGGCCGGCTACAAGGGACTGTCCATGCTGCTCGCCGAAAAGCCGCGCGGCACCGACGCTGAACCGTTCCCGGCCAAAGGCATGTCCGGCGGCGAGATCGAGGTGCTGGGGTATCGAGGCATGAAGGAATACGACATCTCCTTCGACGGCTTCGAAGTGCCGGCGAGCCAACTGCTCGGTGGTGTCGAAGGGCAGGGCTTCAAACAGCTGATGGCGACGTTCGAAGCCGCTCGCATTCAGACCGCGGCACGCGCCGTCGGTGTCGCCCAATCGGCCATGGACCTGGCGCTCCGCTACGCCCAGGACCGCGTCCAGTTCGGCAAGCCGATCGCGTCGTTCCCGCGCGTCGCCAACAAGATCGTCATGATGGCCGTGGAGACCATGATCGCGCGCCAGATCACCTACTTCGCCGCCCGCGAAAAGGACCAGAACCGCCGCTGTGACGTCGAAGCCGGCATGGCCAAGCTGCTGGCCGCCCGCATCGCCTGGTCGTGTGCCGACAACGCTTTGCAAATACACGGCGGTAACGGCTTTGCTTTGGAATATGCGGTCTCACGCGTGCTGTGCGACGCCCGCATCCTGAACATCTTTGAAGGCGCCGCCGAAATCCAGGCACAGGTGATCGCCCGGCGGCTGCTCGAGGGGGCGAATTGACGGCACGGGGGGCCGGGGTTTGGGACTACGCCATCGCGGCGACCAACGTATCGCGTGACGCCTCGAGTGCCGTGGTCCAGGGGGCGGCTTTCGAGGTCCACAGATTGGCCTGTGATCGCAGCAACGTGCCGCCGTCCAATACTTTCAAGCCGTTGGCCTTCAACGTGCCGCCGGTGGTGGTGATGTCGACGATGAGTTCGGCCGAACCCGCAGCCGGCGATCCCTCCGTCGCACCGAGACTCTCGACAATCCGGTAGGTCACGATGCCGTGGCTGGCAAAGGCTCGGCGCGTCAGGTTGAGATACTTGGTTGCGACACGCATGCGACGTCCATGCCGGCGCCGGAACGTCATGGCCATGAGTTCGAGATCGCCGAGGTGTTGCACATCGAGCCAGCAATCGGGCACGGCGACCACCACATCGGCATGGCCGAAGCCAAGACGGCGCGCCGACACCACGCGCTCATCGGCGAGCGGGCTCGCCTCGCGCACGAGATCTTCCCCGGTGATGCCCATGTGCACGTCGCCGTCACGCAGCCGACCCGCGATTTCGCTCGAGGCGACATAGATCACTTCGACGGCCGGCAGCTGCGATATCGCGCCCTGATACCC
>JANOAW010000478.1:0-5370 GCA_031411355.1 Hyphomicrobiaceae bacterium
ACCCGACCAGAGGGTACACGTATGCGGCAGTGCCAACACCTGCAGCGATCAGCAATAAACCGGCCAACTTACCCATAGGGCACTCCCGACCACTAGGTGGTGACGGATAAAAACATCCGCACATACCATTCGGCGACCCGACGGGGGCGCCGATAATTCGCCCTTCGCTCGGCTGCTTACACATCCGGTCCAGAGCTTGTCTTTACCACCCACGCGTTCACACGCACAGGGGGCACACGGTATATTTCACTACGACACAGGTATTAGCGGATCGTTTGTCATGCGATATACGCGCCGGCCCACAATCAGTTACGCCGCCGAACGATAAATTTATCGACCGACAGCGCCGCCAAGCCGGCAATTAATCCCCAAAATGCCGATCCCACCCCAGCAAACGACATGCCGGACGCCGTCACGACGATGGTCAGTCCCGGGATAAATTTTTCGTGATCGCCAGTGAATGCCGTTACCAATGCGGCGGTCATTGGGCCGGCCAACGCCAACCCGGCGATCGTCTGCACCAACTCCGGCGGCAGCATGCCAAACAGCGCAACCAATGACGGCGCGGCGGCCGCAAATAAAATATACATTACCATATAGGGCACGCCAGCCCACCAGCGCAACGCCGGCTCCGGATGACAGTCGGGTCCGGTACAGATCGCGGCACTGATGGCGGCCAGATTGGACGTGTGGGCGCCAGTGAAGGCACTGACCACCGACAGCGACCCGGTCACCGCCAATATCGCGCGGGTCGGTAACGCCTGAAATCCCGATGCGCGCAGGACCGCGAAACCCGCAAGATTCTGAGACGCCATGGTCACGAGGTAGAGGGGCACACCGAGCCCGAAGGCGACCGACGGATCGAACGCCGGCGTGATCCACACGAACTCGGCCAAAGCCAGATCCGGCATCGCCGAAATTCGACCGAGTAGCGCTGCCAGACCGACACCGACTGCGAGCACGACGATGACGGCCAGCGACGGCGTCACCACGCGCAGGACGAGAAACAGCGCGATCAAGGGCAGGATCAACGTGGGCGCCTTCGGCAAACTCTCGAACGGCCCGGTCACGAGACGGAGCAGAATCCCGGCGAGCGTGGCCGCGGCGATCGGCATGGGCAGTTTCTCGATCAGCCGGCCGAGCGGTTTGATCATCGCCGTTACCACGATCAAAATGCCTGCGACGAGAAATGCGCCGACCGCCGTTCGAAGCGACAAGCCTGTACCGGGAGAGGCTGCTGCAATCAGGGCGGCTCCCGGCGTCGACCAGGCCGCGATGATCGGCAGACGATAGCGGATCGACAGGATGCCGCTCGACAGACCGACGGCCAAGCAGAGGCCCGCGATCCACGACGACGTCTCGGCGGGAGTCGCACCGACGGCTGCGCAGGCGGCGAACACCACGGCAATCGACCCGCCGCATCCGACGATCGCCGCCGTCGCCGCGGCAATAACGGGCGAGAACGGGATGCGTGGTGATCCGGGTGCAGTCATGAACCAAACCTCCGGATCGGGCGAAAGCGCGACAGGCAGCCGATCTACGGCGCGGCAAAGACGAACTCCATGTCGCGCGGGGACGCATCGTGTGCCGCGATGGAGCACGCGGTGACGAATTTCGACGCCTTTCGTGCATCAGGTTTTCACCAGACCTGCGCACAGTGTCGGGACGACCATGGGATATGCCGAATGTCGACCGCCACCACTGCCCTGCCTCTCGCCACAGCGGCTGCACCGACAAAAACGTCCGGACCGCGAGCCTGGTCGCGTCGGGTCGCGATCGACATCGTCGGCTTTCTGGATGTGGCGGGTGTGCTCGGCGGCGGATTGATCCCCGCGATCGTCTACGCGACACACGGCGGTATGGCCATCAGCTTCCCCGTCGTGACGCAGGCAGCGCTCTTGACGGCGTTGTTCTGTTATCTCTTCTTTCGTCATTTCGGCCTCTACGACGTGCAGAAAATCCACGATCTGCCCGCCTCGCCCGGCAAGATCGTCGCCGCCCTCGGCCTCGGTTTTCTGGCGGCGCTCGGCCTTGGCATGCCCTTCGTTTCGAGTTCACCCAACTTCTGGATGTGGTACAGCGTATGGGCCGTGGCAACGACGATATCGGTGCTCACGACGCGTCTCGCAGCCCGACACGTGCTCGCCCGCATGACCATCGCCGGCATGTTCGACGCCCGCGTGGCCGTGTACGGCTTTGGCCACATCGCCGGGCGGCTCGAGGGCTATCTGCGCGATCCCGCCCACGCCATCCGGCTCGTCGGTGTGTTCGACGATCGCAAGCCACAGACCCCGCGAGACCGGCACGGACGCGAAACTTCGGCTCCGATCGCGAACGCCTCGGTCGCCGGCAATCTCGACGACCTCATGCGGCTTGGCCGTGCCGGCGCCATCGACCAGATCATCGTCGCATTGCCCCAGGCCGCCGATAAACGCACGGCGGAAATCGCCCGGCGCCTCGAGCAATTGCCCGTCAGCCTGCACGTCGTCACGCACATCGCCTCCGACATCCTCGACGAGGGGCCGGCACACGGCGTGTCACACATCGGCCCGGTCGGGCTCATCGACGTCAAGACGAAGCCGCTCGGGGACTGGGGTCGCTATGTCAAGACAGCCGAAGACTACGTCGTCGGCGCACTTGCCCTCGCGGTCCTCGCTCCCGTCATGGGCTGCGTCGCGCTGGCCGTGAAACTCGACAGCCCTGGTCCGGTGCTCTTCCGGCAGCGGCGGCACGGTTTGAACCGGCGGGTGATCGAAGTGCTGAAATTCCGTACCATGAACGTCATGGAAGACGGCACGGACGTCAAACAGGCCGTGGCCGGCGATGTGCGCGTGACGCGGCTCGGACGTTTCCTCAGATCGACGAGCCTCGATGAACTGCCACAACTCGTCAACGTGCTGCGCGGGGACATGTCGCTCATCGGTCCGCGTCCGCACGCGCTGGTCCACGACGACCATTTCGACGAAATGCTCGAAGGCTATGCCAACCGCCATCAGGTGAAACCGGGCATGACCGGATGGGCGCAGGTGCACGGCTTCCGCGGCCCGACCGACAACGATTTCAAAATGCGGGCCCGCGTCGAGCACGATCTCTGGTATATCGACAACTGGTCGCTGTGGCTCGACCTGCGCATTCTCGCGATGACGATCGCGGTCGGATTACGACACAAGAACGCGCTGTAGCAATGCGGTCTAAAGCAGCCGGTCGCCGAGCAGAAACTCCAGGGCGCGGTCGAGGCGGATGTGGGCTGGTGCCGGCTGCTGTCCGCCGCCCGTCTGCAGGATCAGGCGCGGCGGGCGAAAGGTCAGCGCGCGCACATCATCGCCCGCGACGGCACCAGCCGATCGGTCACTCGGCTTGTCAGCCAGGAGCTGCGCGGGGTCTTGTGGCAGATCCCCCGGAAACAGCGCCGTCTCCGTCTTGCCGTCGAAGGTGACGCAGCCGACATGCTCACCGGCGAGCGGCACTCCGACGATGCACGGTAGCGATTGGCCGTCGACCGACATTTCCGCTTCCCGCGTCGATCGGATGGCGGCCATGGCCAGCACCTGCACATCGCAGCCGGCGTCGGACGCCTTCAGGATGGCCCGGTTGGCGAGCACGCGCATGAGGCCCTCGAGCCGCTCGTGGCTTTGCCGATTGAGGTGGTCGGCTTTGGTGGCCGCAAACACCAGTTTGTCGATCTTCGGGCGAAACAAATTCAGCCCGAACGTGCGGGCGCCTGTGCGAAACGGTGCCAGCACCAGTGCCATGGCGTCGGCGAGATCGCGCACGCCGGTCGGGCCGCGGTTCAGGGCCGAAAGTGCGTCCATCAACACGATCTGCCGATCGAGTTTGGCGAAATGATCGCGAAAAAACGGTCGCACGACCTTGGCTGAGTATCGATCGAACCGCTGTGTCAGCAGGCGGCGCAAGGGGCCGTCGGCGACCCCCTCGGGCAGTGGGAAAAACGTCAGCAGAGGCGACCCCTCGAGGTCACCCGGCATGAGAAAGCGGCCGGGTGTCAGGGCTGACAGCGCCGGCGCGGCGATGCGCGCCGCCGACAGGTGACGCGTAAAAAGTCGCGCGCCCTCGATGGCAACCTGTTCGGGATCGGCGCCGAGGCGCTTCGGGTCGGTTGCAAGTGCGATGAATTCGGCGGCGGCTGCCCCGCGTCCCGGTTCCCGCGCGTCGACGACTGCGCGATTGGCCCAGGTCGCATAGTCCTGGTCGAGCAGCGCCAGATCGACGATCCACTCACCGGGATAGTCGACGATGTCGACGTGCAGGCGACTGACGCCGCCGGTCATGCGACCCGCGAGTGAGCGCAGCATCCGCGTCGAGCGATATTCGATGGTGACGCGCAGTTGGCTGATGCGCGTCGTCCCGGCCGGCCATTCAGGAGGATCGGCCGCGAGCTTTGCCAGATGATCCTCATAGGGAAAGCGCGGAATTTCGTCGTTGGGCTGGGGTTCGAGATAGGCGCGGCGGAAGCGATGCTCGCCCATGACGGCAAAAAACGGCAAGCGCCCGCCGGCCAACAGGTTGCGCACGAGCGCTGTGATGAACACCGTCTTGCCCGCGCGTGATAGCCCGGTCACGCCGAGACGCACGGTCGGGGTCAACATATCGGCGAATGTCGGCTGCGGCGCGCTCAGTCTGTCCCCCTGACCCGCGGTGCCATGAGGCGTGTTCGCGGCGGCGGGACACATATGACGGCGAACGCTTCGCGGCAAGAACGCAGCCGAACCGGGACGTCATGGCGGCGTCTGACGCGATTATCTCTGTTGCGGCATCGATCAGTTTCAGCTAGACGAACTGACCTGCTGCGAACTGAGCCCGCGCAGGGACTGCTCCAAACCCGTTTTGGACAGATTGTCTTCCGCGGTAGCTCAGCGGTAGAGCAGCCGGCTGTTAACCGGCTGGTCGTAGGTTCGAATCCTACCCGCGGAGCCAATTCTCGTTTCGCCCTTCTGTGCCGCTACCAGTGCGCTCCGTCGACGTTCATAGCGGACTGTCACCAGTCCGGCTTTTGATGCATTCCCATAACCAACCGCTGGAAGCTGGCAATGGCGTTGTGTTGATCGAGCTTGACCTCGTATTGATCCGCCGTTGCCGTGACGAATACTCTGCGCGGTGCTGCCGAATACGCCACGACCGCGCTGTCCGCGGCAGCACCGTGAAGTGCGGCTGAAGCGCGTCGAAACAGTGGTGAACCCTGGATTTATATGGTGAGCCGGGTCGGGGTCGAACCGACGACCACATGATTAAAAGTCACGTGCTCTACCACTGAGCTACCGGCCCCACGACGCAGGCTCCTATACATGTTTCGGCGCGCTTCAGCCGCACTTCACGGTGCTGCCGCGGACAGCGCGGTCGTGGCGTATTCGG
>JANOAW010000479.1:0-2282 GCA_031411355.1 Hyphomicrobiaceae bacterium
AATCCTGGCAGCGGCACGACACCCGTCTTGCCTTTCACGGTGCTGTCGGCATCGTTTTCGGCACGATTCCAGACGTAACCCCAGGTCATGCCGAAGATGAGATTGCCAGCCTGATAATTCTGGCGAATGCGGTCAGTCGGAATTTCCGCAAGGTTCGGCGGCGTCACGCCAGCCTTTTTCATCCCGTCCCAAAGCTCGAACGGTTTTTTGGCCGCATCGCTGCCGAGTGTCAGCTTGCCCGCCTTGTCCGTCAAAGCGCCACCTGCGCCCCACATCGGCACGAGATACGTACACACCGTACCCTCGATTGGCGCACCCGCAGTTTGGAATCCGCTCAATTGTGCATTGCCCTCGGCCTTCTGGATTTTTTCGGCACCGGCCTGCAATTCAGCCCACGTCTTGGGGGGCGAAACCCCGTGCTTCTCCAGCAAATCTTTGCGATAGTAGAGCAGTTGGACGTCGGCAAAATACGGCAACGCGATGACCTTGCCATCGACGATGTTGGCTTCCCGATAGGCCGGCAGATACTTGGCCATCACGGCCTCTTTGTCGGCCCCGAGATAAGCGTCGAGCGGCTCGGCCCATTGCGCTGCGGCCCACTGAGCCGGGCGAATGACGTCGATGAGCACGACATCGAGTGTCGCGTCTTTGGCAGCCAACACGGTATTGAGATATTGCTGTTGAGCCTCCGACGTCGCGCCGCCGACCTCCACTTCGACTTACACAGTTGGGTTTTTGGACTGGTAGACGTCGAGGATCTTGCGCATCACGTCGGGGCGCTGTTGCCCACCACTGAAGACGCGGAGCGTCGTCTGTGCTTGGGCGACCGTGGCGCTGGCGAGCGACATCATGCCAGCCAAGCCGGCCAACGCGACGACATGCTTAAAGCGACTACTCATCGAAGTGTCTCCTCCCGAACGAAGCCCTGTCTTCTGCGGGCTTGCGTGCGACGGTAGCGCGCAAATGCGGTGCTGTCAGTACGTTGGGCACTTTATGCCGGGCACGTCGGCGCGGCGTCCAACAACCTCTGAGCATCTTGCGGTCCGACCGCGACGCATGGCACCATATGACATGCCAACAACGATCCGCAGAAAAGTCTTCGAAGCCGGCCATCGCCGGAAGATCCTCGTCATTGCCGACGAGTCCAAGGAGATGGAGCCGGCCCTTTATTATGCCGCTTGCCGGAGCGAGCACACCGACGGCGGTATCGTCCTGTTGTACGTTATCGAGCCCGACAACCAGTTCTGGGGCGGCGTACGCCAGGTGCAGATCGAAGAAGAAACCAACAAGGCGAAAGCCGTGTTTCGGTTGATGCGCCTCAAACTGTCCAAGGAGGGCCTCGACAAGACGCACATCGAGGAAGTCATCCGGGAAGGCAAAAAAGTCGAACAGATCCTCAAACACATCGAGACCGACGAGGACGTCGCCATTCTCGCTCTGGGTGCGGCCGTCGACAACAAGGGGCCGGGACCGCTGATCGCCTCACTCGTCTCGGGTACCAACGCCGGTCAGTTCCCGATCCCGATCACCATTGTACCGGGTGGCCTCACCCTCGATGACATCCGCGCCATGGCCTGATCAAACATGGCCTGATCAAACATGGCCACGACGCGACGGTCTCGACGATGCATCAATCCAGCCGCTGCATCCATCCGTGTGGATCGGGCGCCGTGCCGCGCTGAATATCGACCAGACGCTGCTTGAGCTTCTGCGTCATCTGCCCCGGACCGCCGGCACCGATCGTGAACGACCACTCGGGACCGGTGACGCGCCCGATTGGCGTCACGACAGCGGCTGTACCGCAGGCGAAACTCTCGACCAAAGCCCCGCTCGTCGCCATGTCGCGCCACTGATCGATCGAGAACTTTTCTTCTCGCACCGCAAGGCCCTCGGCGCGCGCCAATGTCATCAGCGCGTCGCGTGTGATACCGGGCAAAATCGTGCCGCCAAGTGGCGGCGTGACCAGGCTGCCGTCGGCGAGCACCATGAACAGATTCATGCCGCCGAGTTCCTCGAGCCACTTGTTCTCGATCGCATCCAGAAACACGACCTGGTCATGTCCGTGCGCCGTCGCCTCGGCTTGCGCACTGAGGCTCGACGCGTAGTTTCCGCCACATTTGGCTGCCCCGGTTCCGCCGCGTGCGGCACGCGTGTAAGTCTGCGACACCCACAACGACACAGCCGGTGCACCGCTTTTAAAATAGCCGCCAACCGGCGATACGATGACCATATAAAGATACTGATGCGCCGGCCGAACGCCGAGAAACGCCTCGTTGGCGAAC
>JANOAW010000480.1:0-4160 GCA_031411355.1 Hyphomicrobiaceae bacterium
AAGGCGGCCATCAAGACCGCCGCCACCGAGCTGCGCAAGGCCTGAGGAGACGCCCGTGGACACATCGAACTCCCTTCAGACATCCGGCGACGGCGCGCTGTCGCGCCGCGCCTTCCTGCACACCTCGGCCGTGGCCACCGGCGGGCTGGTGCTCGGCGTGGCGCTGCCCGCCGTCACCGGCACGGCGCAGGCCGCCGGCACGCTGCACACGCCCAATGCCTGGGTCCACATCGCCGACGACAACACCATCACGCTGCTGTCGGCGCGCTCGGAAATGGGCCAGGGCGTCTACACGTCCATGCCGATGTTGATCGCTGAAGAACTCGGCGTCGACCTGAAGAAGATCAAAGTCGAAATCGCGCCTCCCGGTGCCGTGTACACGAACGCCCTGCTCGGTGCACAGATCACGGGTGGTTCTACTTCCGTGCGGGACGGTTGGGAAAAACTCCGTATCGCTGGTGCGCAGGTGCGTGAAATGCTGGTGGCCGCCGCCGCCGCCCGCTGGAACACCACGCCCGACAAGCTCAAGGCCGCCAACGGCGTCGTCACGGGCCCGGGCGGCAAAAGCGCCACCTACGGTGCGCTGGCAGCCGACGCCTCGAAGTTGAAAGTGCCGGAAAAGCCGACGCTGAAAGACCCGAAGGCCTTCACCATCATCGGCAAGCGCGTGAAGCGCCTGGACACGCCGGCCAAAACATTCGGTACGGCCGAATTCGGCATCGACGTGACGTTGCCCGGCATGCTCTACGCCAGCCTCGAACAATGCCCCGTGATCGGTGGCAAAGTGAAAAGCGCTGACACGGCCAAAGCCAAATCCATGCCGGGTGTCGTCGACGTGGTGACCATCGCCGACGGTGTCGCCGTGGTCGCCAAGAGCTATTGGCAGGCAAAAAAAGCCCGCGATACCTTGAAGATCGAATGGGACGAAGGCGCGGGCGCCGCGTTGTCGTCGGCCTCGATGATGGAGGGCATGCGCAAAGCGGCCGGTGATGCCGCAAGCAAAGTGATTCCGATCGGCAAGCCCGTCGGCAACGTCGCAGGGGCCACCGCGGCCAAGACGATCAAGGCCGAATACACGCTGCCGCACCAGGCACACGCGCCACTCGAGCCGCAGAACTTCACGGCCGACTGGAACAACGGCAAACCGATCCTGATCGGCCCGACGCAGTTCCAGCAAGGCGTTGCGGGTGCAGCCTCGGCGGCGCTCGGTGTCAAGCCGGAAGACTTGACGCTCAAGACCACGTTCCTCGGTGGCGGTTTCGGTCGCCGTCTCGAACTCGACTTCGTCGTGCAAGCGGCCATGATCTCGAAGGCCGTCGGCAAGCCGGTCAAGCTGATCTGGACGCGCGAAGACGACATGACCCACGACTTCTATCGTCCGCAGGCTCTCAATCAGCTTGAAGCGGGCGTGGACGCGGCGGGTAACCCGGTGTCGCTGAAACACAAGATCACCAGCCAATCGGTGACGCAGCGCGCTTTCGGGTTGCCCAAGGACACACTCGATCCGTTCATGGCCGAAGCCGCGGTCGCAGCCTACGAGATCCCCAATACGCAGCACGATCTCGTCATCAACGACACCGGCCATCGCGTCGGTTATTGGCGCGCGGTCAGCCACAACATGAATGCGTTCGCCAACGAAAGCTTCATGGACGAACTGGCCAAGAGCGCCGGCAAGGACCCGTACGAGTTCCGGATGGGTTTGTTGAAGACCAAGCCGCGCTTCGCCAACGTACTTAAACTGGCTGCAGAAAAAGCCGGCTGGGGCAAACCTCTGGCGGCTGGACGGGCACGCGGCATTGCGCTGATGGAGGGTTACGACACCTACATGGCGCAGGTGGCCGAAGTGTCCGTGACCAACGGCAAGGTCAAAGTACACCGCGTTACTGTGGCGGCCGACCTCGGCCAGATCGTCAATCCCGACATCGTCGAGGCGCAGATCCAATCGAGCGTCAACTTCGGCCTCACGGCCGCTTTGAAGAGCTCGATCACGATCGACAAAGGCCGCGTCCAGCAGACCAACTTCGACAATTTCGAAGTGCTGCGCATGGACGAGAGCCCTGCCATCGACATCGTGCTGGTCAAGAGTACCGAGAAGCCGGGGGGCATCGGTGAACCCGGCACGGCCGTCATCGGGCCTGCCGTCGCCAACGCGGTCGCGGCGTTGACCGGTAAACGCATCCGGTCGTTGCCGATCACGCGCAAAGACCTGGCGTGACATCGTCACACACCGACGCGGGAGGCGAGGCTCGACCTCGCCTCCCGTTTTCCGTTGTCGATTTGCTTGATGGGCGCCGAATGCTGCGGGTATGGGGACGCAAGACGTCGTCGAACGTTCAGGCGCTGATGTGGTGCATCGGCGAACTCGGCCTTGCGCACCAGCGCTATGACTTCGGGCACGTGTTCGGCGGCACCGACACGCCCGCCTTTCGTGCCCTCAATCCGAACGGCACCATACCGGTGCTGCGGGACGGCGAGGAGCCGCCGATCTGGGAAACGGGTGCGATCCTGCGCTATCTTGGCAGCCGCTATGGGACCGACGATTTCTGGCCGCGCGATGCAACGGCGCGCGCCGAGGTCGACATGTGGGCCGAGTGGGCCAAGATCAACGTCACCTTGGGGTTCACGTTGACGATTTTATGGCGCGTCGTTCGCACCGCACCGGCGCGCCGAGATCCACACACCATCGCCTCAGCGATCGCCGCGCTGTCATCCACACTCGACTTCGCCGAACAGCGCCTGGCTGCCCGCGATTATCTCTGTGGTTCACGCCTGTCGCTCGCCGACATCCAGTTCGGCCACATTCTCTATCGCTATTTCGACATCGACATCGCTCGGCCCGCGCATCCAGCGATCGAGCGTTATTATCACCGCCTGGCCGCACGGCCCGCCTTTCAAGCGCACGTGATGATCAGCTACGACGATTTGAGGGTCCTATGAGCCGACGCTACGACTTGATCATCTTCGACTTCGACGGCGTCGTCGCCGACAGCGAATTGCTCGCCAACCACCCTGCTCGCCGATTATTTGACCTCGCTTGGCAAGCCGACCAGCGTCGGCGACAGCATTGCCATGTTCATGGGCAAGCGCGCCGAAGACATCGCAGATCTCGCTTTGCAATGGGCCGGCCGGTCCGACATCGTCGATTTCTCGACCGCCTATCGCGACTATTCAAAGCCACGCATGTTGCTCGAGGTCGGACCCGTTGTCGGCTGCGACATATTTTTGCGCCAGACGGCACACCTGCCGCGCTGTGTCGCCTCGTCCAGTCGGCTGCAATGGCTCGACCACAACGTCGACAAGTTTGGTTTTCGCGACCACTTCGGCGCCAATCTGTTCAGCGCCACCGAAGTCGCCAACGGCAAACCGGCACCCGATATCTTCCTGCTCGCGGCGTCCCGCATGGGCATCGATCCGCCGAGGTGTATCGTGCTCGAAGACAGTCCGGCCGGCGTCATGGGCGCGAAGGCCGCCGGGATGACGGTGTTCGGTTTCGTCGGCGGCTCGCATCTGGCCGATGCGGACCGGTGCAGCACGCATCGGGACCTGTTGCGCTCAGCCGGCGCCGACGTGATCGTCGACAGTTATGCCGACGTCGCGAGGCTGCTCGGACTCGATCACACGGCCGACGCGGACTCGTCAGCGAGCGATCAAAACCTGCTTGGCCGACTTCGCACGTGATTTGCGCTTACGCTTCGGCTTTTCGGCTGCCGCCTCGGCAGTGCGGTCATAGCGCACGCCGGGGAAGATGATGATCTGTGCGCTCGGGCCCATGGCGCGTGGCGCCGGCTTACGGGCGGGGAAAGTCAGTCTGATGAGCGTTGCCATGGGTGCGGTGTCTGGTGACATGGGGGGCGATGTGACAGAGGCATTCGAGCTTTCGCGGGCGCACGCACACGGATGATTCGCGCCTGACATCGATTTGACGCCTGAGCGAGTTAACGGTGCGTTACCACGGTTGAAAACCGGCGAGCGACGATGCCGCCGAGACACAGAAATATCGCATCAGACTGAATTTTCTACAAAATTTTTGAAAAACAACCCGAGTGCAAACCGTCGCGTGCGTCCCGGGCGCCGCCGCCTCGGGTCAATTCGCACCGCGCCATGTGGCCCGTGGAATGATCAGGGAATTGATCGTCGTCGCGATCTCACGCGCATCGATG
>JANOAW010000481.1:0-3752 GCA_031411355.1 Hyphomicrobiaceae bacterium
CGCGTCTTTGGCACGTACCCCGAAGAAGGCATGACTATGCTGGCAGAAGGCATCGCGCCGGCGATCATCGAGAATGTCGGCCGCATGGCTGGCATGCCGATGGGCCCGCTGGAGGTTTCGGATTCGGTCGGCATCGACACGATGCTGAAGATCGGCCGCGAGAGCGCCAAGGTTTCCGGCCGCTCGTATGAGCAGAACCCGGTCGGCGATCTCGTTGCCTGGATCGTCGAAACGCAGAACCGCGTCGGCCGCAAGGCGGGCAAGGGCTTCTACGATTACAACGAAGCCGGCAAACCCTCGCGCCTCTATCCGGACATCGGCAAGAAGATCGAGATCAAGACCAAGGAATGCCCGCCCGAACTGAAGGTCGAACTGACCAAGCGCTTCCTCTATCGCCAGTGCGTCGAGGTCGCCCGCTGTTTCGAGGAAGGCGTCATTCTCGACGCGCGCGACGCGGATATCGGCTCGATCCTAGCGTGGGGCTTTGCGCCTTACACCGGCGGCGTCTGCTCGTTCATGGACCTGAAGGTCGGCATCAAGACGTTCGTGGAAGAGTGTGATGCACTCGCCGAGAAGCACGGCGAACGCTTCCGCCCGAACGCCCTGCTGCGTGAGATGGCGGCCAAAGGGCAGACCTTCTATTCGCGCTTCCCGCCGAAGGATCAGAAGGCAGCGGCTGCCTAGCCGACAAGTTCGTCACACGAACCTATATTGCCTGGACGGCCGCTGGTGATACGCCAGCGGCCGTTCTGCAATTTCAGGTGTTCGATATGCGTGGTTGTGTTGCTACTGTTGGCGGCAGTGAGCGGCGCGACAATCGCAACGTGCTTGTAAACCAGCGTGGTGTCATCGGCCCAGCAAAGCGCATCGGGCCACCAGGAGGAGTTGTCTGCGAGAACGTCGGTGAGCAGGACAGCCTTGCCGGATTTCAAGCTGAACATTTCAAATTTGTTGCTGTTCATCTCGTCCTGGTTGGCGACGGCAACGTAAGTGCTTTCAGGAGACAGATAAGGATAGCCGGAAAAATTATAGAATTTTCCGATCTTCCGATCGACGAGCACCCACCAATCATCTTCCTCTGCGACGCAGCCAAGCGTGAGATAGCGATCGCCCTTCTGCATATCGAGCGCGTGCCAGCAGTTGGAGAAGTCGACCCACTCGTTCGTGATGGGCAGCCAACTGCCGTTCAACAGTGTTATGCTCGTCTCTCCGGTGGCGCTCCGACGAATGATATCGGGATAGTGCTTCAGCAGTTTCGTCTCGTTGGCGGTGAAGCAGGCGTCCATGTTGTCCTGGTTGCACATCACAACACCGGGCACTTGCGTCAGGCTGTATTGCTGAGCGGCCGCCGGCATGGCCGAGGTCGGCATCATTCCGAACGCAAAAGTGAGGACTAATCTCTTCACCTACTTCCCGATATACGTTTTCAGGAACGCCCCCAGTTTGGTGAGCATCAGGCGGCGGCTGTCATTGTCGAGAAGGCTGTGATCGTCGCCGTCGATGCGAACGTATTCAACCGGCTTCTTCGCATTTTTCAGCGCGTCGTTCATGATCTCGCTCTGGTGCACAGGGACGGTCGTGTCTGCGGCGCCGTGGATGAGCAGGACGGGCGCCTTGAACTTGTCCGCGTGACGCGCGGGCGAGACGGCGTCGATCGCATCGCGGTCCTTGTCCGGGTCACCGATCAGCAATTCCCAGTATGTCACGGTCCGGCTGGTGGAGCCGTGGTCGCGGCGTTCGGTTGTCAGCATCTCGCGCAGGTCCGAGACGCCGGCGATCGCCGCAACGCATTTGTACATGTCGGGTGTGCTCGCGCCGCCCTGCAGCGCGGCGTAGCCGCCATAGCTCCAGCCGACGATGCACATGCGGTTGCGATCGGCCCACCCCATTTTTGCCAGGGCATTTGCGCCATCGGTGATGTCATCCTGCATCTTGCGACCCCACTCGCCGTAACCGGCGGATGCGAAGACGCTGCCAAATCCCGCCGAGCCGCGGAAATTGGGTTGCAGGACAAGATAGCCTTCGTTGGCGAGAAACTGGGCGAGCCAGTCGAAGCCGACGGAGTCGTAGGACTCTGGACCGCCATGCGGCAGCACGACGAGCGGCAGGTTCTTGCGGTCTGCCTCGGCGACGCCGGCTGGCCATGTGACCAGAGCGGGAATGGAAAGGCCGTCACGCCCTTTGTATTCCACAGTCGTGACTTCGCCGACGTATTCCGGCGTGATCTCGGGGCGGGCGCTCGCGATCAGCGAAAGCGATTTCGTCGTGCGGTCATACAGCAGGTATCGCTCAGCATAAGCGCCGCCGTCAGTGAAGAAGAGCATCTTTGACCAGTCGTCGGACCAAGAGCTCAGATAGACGGCCGAGCCGTTGAGCGCCTGCATGACGCCGTTGATGTCTTTCTCGATCTCGGTGTCGAACATGTCATAGCTTGGAAACATGCCCGAATACCGCACGCCATGAACAACGCGGTTGCTGTCTTCGATCACGTCGGCAATCTCGGCGTCGTCGCGGTTGAAGACCGGCCCTTCCATTGCGCCGTCCGTCACGTTCATTCTGTAGAGTGAGTAGAATTCGGAATCTCCGGAATCGATCGCATAGATAGAGGCGGCGTCTTCCGAGAGACCGACAATGCCGATCGCCGGAAGAGGTGTCTTGTTGCGATAGATAACCTTCCAGTCTCCGCCCGGCTGTTTGGCGCGAAGCGAGTGTTCGGTCAGCCGTTCGTTGAATTCCTCGCGCACCACGACCTTGCCGTTCGCGTCCACCAGCCAGTCGATTGTGTTGTCATTGCCGCGGCCGCCTTCGGCCTCGATGCCGCGACCATTATCAAGCGAGACGCGGAGCAAGTCGTAGTCTGGGTCGGACGACCGGCCGAGCATGAATGCGGGCATGAAGACTTCGCGGCCACCGGGTGCAACCCCAACGATCTGGCCGAGGCCGGACTGCGCCGGGAAGATATCGCGGGTGCCGAGCAGCAGCTGGACGGGCTTCCCAGCCGAGATGTCGAACGCGAAGGCGGCCGAGGATTCGTAACGTCCGCGGAAGCCGAATGTCCGCGTATCCTTCGAGGCAACGAGGACAACCCGGTCGGGACCGACAAACTGAAGCGCCCGCGCCCGCAGTGATCCAACGCGCGTCAGGCCTTTCTTTTGTTTGGTGACCAGATCGTAGATGAAAAGGGTATCGTCTCCGTCCAGGCGCTGCAGGTAGGCGATCTTTTTCCCGTCGGGCGAAAGCTCCATCAACCTTATGCGCGGAACGTCGCCGAACGCTTCGAGCGGGGGCTTGGCCAAAGCCTGGCCACCCGTGAGGCCGACCACAGCCATCAGGATTACAAATTTCCGAAACATCATTCTCTCCCCCGTGCAGATCAATCGTCGAGATCAGCCGCCGATATGCGTTTTGATAAAGGCTGCGATCTCCGTCAGCACCTTGTTGCGGCTGTCAGCGTTGACAAGGCTGTGGTCGTCCTTGCCGATGCTCAGATAAGTGACAGGCTTGCCGGCCGACTTAAGTGCGTCGTTCATCATCTGGCTCTGGCGGTCGGGGACAACGAGGTCGTCCGTGCCGTGGATCAGAAGGACCGGCGCCTTGAAGTTGGCGGCGAGACGATAGGGCGAGACGGCTTCGATCGCGGCGCCATCCTTGTCGGGATCGCCGATCACGCTGGTCCAGTAGGCGTAGGCGCGGGACTCGCCACCATTGTCGCGGCGTTCGTGGCCCAGCATCGTCTTGAGGTCGGAGACGCC
>JANOAW010000482.1:0-4777 GCA_031411355.1 Hyphomicrobiaceae bacterium
AAACACTCCGTGTAAACGATCCATTTTATATAGACGTCCCAATGCAAATGGGAGTTGAAATAACGCATAACCTTGGCTCGGGCAACACTTTTGGAGAATTCGTTAATCTAGTAGTGTCAGGTGAAAATCGCTTTCTATGCTCTACCCCAAGCACTCAGGGCCGGTTCTGGATTCAAGTGCGACCGAGGGACGTGAAAATGGCGCTTCTCGCCATGCCGGCCGTCGCGGTTGCGATCAACCACGTCGGGGTGACACTCGAACGCACCAACAACAAACACACCGAAGACGAGCATTTTTGGACTGATATTCGCACGCGCACCAGCCGGCTACGCTTCAAACCCTATCAGCGCTATATGGAATGGTTATTCTGCGGCGAGCCATGGCCGAAAGATCTGCTGGGCAACGCCCCGATGGCATCGCCTGAGCCTTTGACAAAGTCGCGTCTCTTTATGCCGTTTCACAACGTCGATCCGTATCGCGCCGTGAAAGTGGCAACCGAGGCGTTTTTGATGGTCAATTGCGCCGCCGCGCCGACCGGCGGGATGCATTATTACACGGAGGATGTGGCAGGACCAGGTAGCGGCACGACGGATGTCATTCCCTATCTCGAAGTCATTCGCCGCAAACTACCCGAGGTCGATCTCAAGAAGTTCAAAATCGATATTCCGACGAGCATCAACGACAGAAAGCAAGAAGACTGCTACGGTCTGCTGGTCGATAAACTGCAGAAGCCCTGCATGATCGAACTGATTTGGTCCTATTGGCATGAGGAAGGCATGCTCGTGCAGACCATGAATGCGCTCATGCGGCGCTTCCAGAACGTGCGTGGGCGGGGTGCCAATGACCCGCTCGCCAATCTCGAAATCGATCCGCTGCGCCCGCTGAACAATCTATTGTGGGGCTATCTGCAGGACGAGCAACATCAGTTGTCGGTCATGCGCCGCAGTTACGAGTACGACCATCATTATGGCTTGCGCCTCGTCGGCCGCGCCGTCCGGGGCATGCGGCCCGCCGACAGCCGATCGAAATTCCTCGAGGCCTTCCACAATCTGCTGGCGCTGACGGCCGACTTCTACAAGCGCGACGACGACACGACGGTGAAGGCCGATGCGTTTCCGGTGCTCAACGCGCTGAAGGACGTGCACCTGATATTGAGCCAGGGCGCACACAACCAGTTCGGTGATCTGCCGTCGACGGCGCGCATCGAAATGATGGTTCAGCAATGGTTGCTGGCGCGGCCGGAGTTCCGCGAGGTGATCCCGACACGCTTGATGGTGGCTTATCCCGAGCCGTGGATGGACCGGGTCGATGCCATGAAGCGCATGCAAGGGTGGACCGATACCAGCGTGATGCATTTCAGCAATCTCGCCAATTTCGGGGAACAGACGTTGCTCGGCGTTCGGTGGGGCAACTGGAACGACATTCATGATCCCGATAGCGCCGGCAATTGGGCGCGGGCGTGGCGCGCGGAGATCCAGGGCTACATCCACGCCTATCGAACGGTTACCGGCGTCGACCTGACCGCGATTCCCGTCGGCACCGCCGTCAATGCAACGCTGCCGTCGGTTCTGCTGAGCCAGCGCATGTCCGACCAACTCGCGCGCATCGGTGCGCGTTGAGCCGGCGTCGTTGATGGGAGAGTGGCATGGCAATGCGATTTCCGGACGTTCCGTTCCCGACTGCCGACGCCGCGGAGGCGGTTTTCGAAGGTGAGAACTCATGGGAACAGATAGCTGAGGACGAAGAAGTTGCACGCCGTCGACGGGCTGCGCGACCACGCGATATGTGGGGTCGACGCGGCGCGAAGGCTGCGCAGCGCCAGCCGGCTTGGTTGCAGGCCGGCCCACGGCGGCCTGCCGGCATTCCAGATTGGGCGGCCTCGTCGGGGGGGCTGAAAAGCCGGCCGATAAAACCGCCGCAAAAAACCTGGTGGGCGCCGCCGTGGGGCAGGCCGACGGTTGGCTTCGATATCGGCGCGGATGCACTGAAAGCCACGCCCGAACCGCCGAAGTCGCCTGCCACGGACCGATCGCCCAAGGCGCCGGCCGAGCCCAGCGGCGGCGGTCCACCATCCGATGGCGGATGGCCGGGCGAACCCGACGACCGGGTCATGCCGACAGCCGATGACGACACGGTCTCACAGTCGGCGGACACGTCCGAGCCGGGTTCGACCGAACCAGCAGATGCATCGTCCGACGATGAACCGAGCGCCGAAGTCGGGTCGCCTGCCTTGGCTGCGCTGCAAATGTCGCTCAACCGCGCGCTCGGAACCAACATGCCTGAACACGGCGTTGCCAATCGGGCGACACGTGCCGCGATCCGGACGTTCCAGCGGCGTGCGGGGATCGATCCGACCGGCGTTGCCGATGGACCGACGCGGATGCTGGTGCGGCGAGGGGCGTGGGCTGACGGTGGCGAATTCGAAATTCCCAGTGTCAGTCGCAGGTTCAGTGCGAGCCTGGATGCGATCCGAGGATATTTCAGCAAATCAGTCGTGCAGTTGAATTGGCGATATGCCGGCTCTCTTGATACAGCCTTCAGGTCCAGCCCGAGTGCTCACGGCGTGTACGTCATCATTTTCGGGCCAAATATTCCCGGCAAAGCGCGCGCCTACGTCGGCAGCGGGGTCATCAAAGACCGATTGAAACTACATCGGTGGTCGGTCGGAGCGCTCGGCGGTTCGGCTCTAAATTACGGTGTCATATATGCCGAGGAGGGAACGAAGGCGGCCAGTAAAGGACGCGAAAAATCGATGAATACTGTGCTCATACCAACGGGGCTGACGACAAACAAAAACCTAGAACTCGAGTTTGAGTAAATGATCATCGATTGCCACTGCCATGCTGGCAAAGGTGACGGCTTGACCGGCCCTTGGGACACAGACGCATCGCTCGGCGCCTATCTTCAACGAGCAACCGCCGCCGGCATACGGCGCACGGTCTTATTCTCCGCATTCCATTCCAATTACGCCATCGCCAACCGGGTCGTCGCGGACATCGTTGCAAAGGACCGGAGGCGCTTCCTCGGCTTCGCCTTCGTGCATGCTGTTCGCGATCGCGGCCGTGTCCAAACTCTCGTCGAGGAGGCGGTCGTCAGCCATGGCTTTCGGGGTATCAAGGTTCATCGGCACGATGCCCGGCTCTCACGCGAAGTCTGCGATGTAGCGCGCCGGTTTTCGGTTCCGGTCCTCTACGATGTCGTCGGTGAAGTATCCGGAATCGACCTCTACGCTCGCGAATATCCGGACGTGAACTTCATCATTCCTCATCTCGGGAGTTTCGCCGACGACTGGGCGGCACAGAACGCGTTCATCGATCCGCTTTCCCGCCTTCCAAACGTGTTCACTGACACGTCAGGCGTTCGCCGGTTCGACATTTTGGCTGAGGCGGTGAAGCGCGCGGGCGCTCACAAGATCCTATTCGGGACGGACGGACCATGGTTGCATCCGGCAGTGGAGCTTGCAAAAGTGACGGCCCTTGATCTCGGCGAGGACGATCAGCGCTTGGTGCTCGGCGGCAACCTTCTTCGCTTGATCGCCGCAAGCTCACGAAGCGGCGAAAGGTTGAGCGCTCATCGAGGGGGCGCTCCGCCGGATTCAATTCTCGCTCGCGCTATTCGCACGGCGTAACTGTAACGCACGATCGGTAACTCCGAGCCGCTGTGCGGCGCGTTGCAGATTCCCATTGGCATCAGCAATCGCGAGCCGAATGGCCATATCCTGGGCCATACGGCCAATCTCCTTCAGGCCAAGACCAGCCTGCAACGCCGCCGCCACGCCGGCCTCCAGAGCCGGACGGGCGCTTGAGGCGTCGCGCGCGTCATCACAATCAAGATCGGGGAGTTCTGTTGGTTCAATATCCCCGATCCCGATACCGCCTTTTCCGATGTGCCGGTCGCCGAGACGCCTGACCAACTGACGGAGGTCTCGCACGTTGCCCGGATAGTCGCGGCTCATCAGGTAGTCAGCAACGGCTGGCGTAAAGTGAATGTCGCTCCACTCCGGATGCGCCTCACTGATAAAATGCTTCGCCAGCAAAAGAATGTCTTCCCGGCGGTTGCGCAACGGCGGGGGGCGAACAATCCACTCCGTGATGCGGAAATACAGGTCGGCCCGAAAGCGGCCTGCTTTGACAAGCTCCGGTAAATCTCTGTTCGTGGCGCAGACCAAGCGGAATTGCGACGTCATCCATGCGTTACCGCCGACGCGCTTATAGTGCCGCTCTTGCAGGACCCGGAGGAACTGAGCCTGCAACCCTATCGGCAGCTCGCCGATTTCGTCGAGAAAGAGTGTGCCGCGGTTCGCCATGGCGACGCTGCCGTCGCGCGCCGATACCGCCCCCGTGAATGCACCACGCTCGTGGCCAAACAGTTCGCTTCCCATCAATTCAGGCGTCAACGTCGTGCAATCCACGACGACGAAGTCCCTCTTGTCAGGTCGTGCATCGACATCGTGAATGCAGCGTGCGATTTGCTCTTTGCCGGTCCCACTCTCTCCGAGGATCGTGACGGCGGATTGCGAAAACGCCGCGACCTCGACGCAGGTATTGAGAAAATGCCTCCATGACCTGGTTTCTCCAACAAGTCGGGATGGCACGCGTCGGTCTTCCACAAGACGGTCGATCTCGGACTGACGCGCAATGCGATCCTGCAGCTGGGTGAGGTTTGGCGAGATGTCACCAGCACAATCGACGACATCACATGCGCCGGCTCTTCTGAGGTTCCAAGCATGACGGGACGGAACGCCGCCAGTTGTGAGCAGGCAAACGACGACGAGGAC
>JANOAW010000483.1:0-3853 GCA_031411355.1 Hyphomicrobiaceae bacterium
GTGGTACAAATCAGGCCCCTACAGGTCGCGTGCCGTCATCGACCCGCGCGGCGTGCTCGGCGAGTTCGGTGTCGTCCTGCCGGCCTCGACGCACATGCGGGTCTGGGATTCGACTGCGGAGACCCGCTATCTTGTCATCCCCGCACGTCCGCCCGGCACGGACGATCTCGACGAAGCGGCGCTCGCGGCCCTGGTCACGCGCGACAGCATGATCGGCACCGGGCTCGCACGCAGCCCGTCGGAGGCCTCGGCATGAACGGGGCACAGGACATGGGCGGGCAGATGGGCTTTGGCCCCATCGCACCGGAAACCGACGAACCGTTGTTCCATGCGGAGTGGGAAAAGCGCGTGCTGGGTTTGACCCTGGCAGCGGGCGGCATGGGGCATTGGTCTATCGACGAAAGCCGGCATGCGCGCGAAACTCTTCACCCGGCCGACTACTTGTCGTCGAGCTATTATGAGATCTGGGCCAAGGGCCTCGAGAAACTGTTGCTCCGGCACGGCTTTGTGACACCGGCCGATCTGGCGGCCGGCGCGCCCGTCGATGCAGCCCCGGCAGCCAGACGCAAGCTTGAGGCCGCAGCGGTCCCGGCCGTGCTCGCACGTGGTGGCCCGACCAACCGCGACAAGGCGGGCGCACCGCGTTTCAAGGTCGGCGACAGCGTCCGCACCATCGTCATGCATCCGACCAGCCACACGCGTCTGCCGCGGTACGCGCGCGGCAAAGTCGGCATCATCGACATGTTGCACGGCGCGCACGTGTTTCCCGATACCAGCGCGCACGGTCTCGGCGAGCAACCAGATTGGCTTTACACGGTCCGTTTCACCGGGACCGACGTGTGGGGACGCGACGCCGACCCGACGCTGACGCTCAGCATCGATGCCTGGGAGGCCTACCTTGAACCCGCTTGATATGCGGCACGCGCTGGCCACGTCCGCGCCCCTGCCGAGCAACACATCCGGTCCGGTGTTCGCCGAACCATGGCAGGCACAGGCTTTTGCGATGGTCGTCGCACTGCACGAGCGGGGCCTGTTCACGTGGACTGAATGGGCCGCAGCCCTGGCATCCGAGATCGCCGAACATGCCCGTGAGCACGGCGCAGCCGGCGACGACGGTGCGCACTATTATGAGCATTGGCTCGAGGCGCTCGAGCATCTGCTGATCGAAAAGGGACAGACGAGCCACGCAGCTGTCGACGACCTCGCCGACGCCTGGTCGCGGGCGGCGCAGGCGACGCCACATGGTCGCCCGATCGAACTCGCCAACGCGCCTGCGAAAGCCTGAGCACGCGGGATTGCAGCCTTCGACAGGCCAGAGCCATCGAACGATTGCCACCGCTGGCGTCGCGTATTCTCGCGTCGCCCTCATCCCTTTGTCGCAGCCGCCGCCACAGTCGCGACCCAGTCTCGCCCCGCTCCGGTCGCGAACCAATTGTTAACCTTGGACCTCTAGTCGTCCTGCGAGGGGGCGACGACGACGTGCGAATGCGATCCGCGGTCCACAGGCGAGCAGATGAAGAAACCGAGCCAAGCCCTTTCGCGTCGTGACCTGCTCAAATCATTCGGCCTCGCCGGCCTGTTGATGCATCCGGTCCTGCGCTCCGTCGCCTATGCTGCCCCGACGCCGTTCGAAAAAGCACCTCGCTACGTGCTCTTCTTCAAGGGCGGCGCCTTCTACCCAGCCAAGACCAACCCGACCAGCCTCGCCGATCTCGCCGGCACGCCGATCGCGCCGCTGCAGAAGCACGCCGACGACATCATCCTGTTCAAAGGCATGAACATCCACTCGGGATCACCCAAAAGCGATGGGTACAAAGAGGAACATGCCGCCGGTGTCTACGGCTGCACCACCGGTAACAGCTACAAGTATTATAAGAACGACGCCTATTTCGCCTACACCGACAACGAATCGATCGATGTCCGCATCGCCAATCACTACAAGCAGCGCGCCGATCTGAAGGACGTTCCGCTGGCCAGCTTGCACATCGGCGGCGGCGCACACTCCGACGCCGACCGCGTTGGCGTCGGCAACCGCTTCATCTCGTTCCGCAATCGCCAACCCGGCGACACGCGTTATGGCAACGCCATCGAACCCATGCAGGATGCAGGACAAGTCTACGACTTACTGATGCGGTCCGCGGCCTCGACGTGTGCTGCCCAATCAAATCAGCCGCGCGGTGTCGTGCAACAGACCAATGCCGCCTTGTCCGGTGACACATGGCTGGTCGATGCGTTGATGCCCTACACCAAGGCGGTGAAGGCGCGAATGGATGCCGTATCGGCCGCCAAGATCGACCACATCTTGGAAGAGCAGAGCCAGCTCGAAAAGCTGCACCGCAAGCGCAACGACGCCAAAGTGGCAACGAATGCAGCGGCGAAATCCTGCACGACCGGTGAGGGCCGGCCGTCCGGTAACGGCGCCAACCTGTTCAGCCTCGACCAGCTGTCGCCGATCCACGACCAGATGATCCAGTTGATCAAATTCGCCTTTGCCAATGATCTCACCCGTGTCGTTGCCTTCACCCTGTCGGGCGCATCGAGCGGACAGACATGGCCGAGCCGCGGGGTGCACTCCCCGCACCACAAACTCGAACACAACGGCGACGTCGCCGGGCTGGTCAAAATCGATACCTACTATTCGGAAAAATTCGCGGGCCTGCTGACGGCGTTGAAATCCGTGGACGACGGGGGCGGCAAGTCGGCGCTCTTCAACAGTTCGGTCTTTCTCGGCATGGAATGCTGGTCCAACAGTTCGCACGGCCACCACTTGACCAACGTGCCGTTCGTGTTTGCCGGGCAAGGCGGCGGTCGTTTCAAGACCGGACGCATCGTCGAGGCCAAAGGCCGCAACAACAACGATCTGCATGTGTCCTGCCTCAACGCGGCCGGCGTCGACACCAAGACGTTCGGCCTCGCCAGCCTGTGCCAGGGACCGATCATCTGAAAGGGGGCGGCCATGGCCATGCGACCGACACGTCACGCCGATTTGCAGCCTCGATCAACGACCCGCCGACGCACGAACGTGGGCGCGCTGTTGGCCGCGCTCGTCATGGCGCAATTGCCGATCGCCCCGCTTGCTGTTGCCGATGATATCGCAGCCGTCTTGAAGCGCGGCGAGTTCGAGCAACTGGCAAAAAAGTATTTCCCCGGCTCAGCCGAGCCGCCAGCCGATAAGCGCATCTTCCGCCTGACGCGCGATCAACTCGACATCACCGTGCACGCGCTCGTGCCGGCGAGCCTCGGTTATCCCTCGATCAAAACCGCCATTCCCCGTGATCCACTGCAGTCGAATTACGAATATGCCGAGATGCTCGGCATCAATCCGTCGAATATCGGCGCGCTCAAAGGTTGGATCGCCGATATCGCCGCGCGCGTGCGCAAACAGCCAAAAAGCGTCATCGATTGCACACCGTCGGCGCCCGCCTGCCTGACCGCGAAATCGCGCGTGTTCGTGCACACGGCCTTGCGCGGCGACATCGACGACGTGTGGCTGGCGAAATTCTCCAAGCTCTATGTCGACCGGGTGGCCGCCACGTCGTTCGAACAGGCGACTGGCGATCTGGTGGAGCTCGTCTTCAACACACCGACATTTCTGTTTCGCGGCGAATACGACGTCGATACCAAGAGCCGGGAACTGACGCCCGCGCAATTGTTGCAAGCGGTCACTTACACCCTCGCCGACGCCCCCCCTGAGGCTGTCGGGCTCAACGCCGCCAAGGCGAAGGATTATCTCTTCGACGAGGGACGCGCACACGACACACTGCGTCAAGTTCTGACATCGCCGAAGGGGCGCGAGAAACTGGCGCGCTTCTTCAAGGCTTGGCTGGAAATCAAGGAACCAAGCGAATTCACG
>JANOAW010000484.1:0-1504 GCA_031411355.1 Hyphomicrobiaceae bacterium
GCCGAAGGGCTTGCGGATCAATCGACGGCGGCAGGTCCGCGCTTCGTCTTTGCCGATCGGCGCTTCTTGGCTGGCGGCTGCTTCCACACGACTTTGCCGCCTTCGTTCCCCGGGGCCGGTATACCGAGCCGGTCACTCTCATCACGCGCCTTGCGGGCGGCGGAAATCATCGCACGATGAATGATGCCAAGTGTGTCTGGGTGGTCGCCGAGGACCGGACGGTTGCGCTGCTTGGGCATTCGACACCTTTGGTCGGCTCGATCAAGGTTAGCACGTTCGCCTCGATCTTATCAGGGCTGGTCACGGCTTTCGGCGCGGCGTGTCCCCGCCCCGGCCGAAGCGGATCGCGCTGTCGATCAGCCGGATGATGGCATCACGGCCCGCGAAGTCCGGCGCGTGACCGGCGAGGATGTCGCGCGCGAGTTCGAGCGTGGTGATGAGCAACGAATTGACGCTGCCGGCGTGCGCGATGCGGTGCGCGTCGACGACGGTCTTGCCGTAGGCGATGACATTGCGGCCGGCGAGCACGCGGCGCGGGTTGGCGCCGATGCTGCGGTCGACATGCCAGGTGTGGGGCTGGCCGGCGGGTTGCTGGTCGCGCTTGTCAGTCATAGCGATACGGCGGTTGACGTGTGTCGTCGTCGGTCCATGGCACTTCGCTGATGACGAAGCCGCAGCGGTTGAAAAAGCGGAAGCCGGCATTGACGTAGAGGCGACCGTCGACCTCGGTGATGGTCCAAACGGAGTTGGGGTGAACACCGTCGGGCGGCAGCAAGTCGACGAGCAACGACCCGTCGGCGTCAACGCGCGGCTTGAAGCGGCGCTCGAAGGTGTTCCAACTGCCGGTGCGGGACCGGATGCGGGTGAGAGTATTGGTCATGATCCCACCTCCCCGGTGTCATAAGGCGCACCGACGGCTTCTTCGAGTTCATGATCTGAGAGCCGCTGGAGTCGTCTCAGGATCGCGGCTCGCAACTGTGCACCGGAAATATTGCATCCATCGCGCTCTGGCGTTTCGATGTAAAAGGCGATGTCGAAGGCGTGACTGTACAGTTTGCTCATGAGTGCACCTTCTCGTATGTGCTGGCAGAAGGCTCGACGATCGGGCATCCGGCCAACGTCAGAGCCGTTCGAACGGTCGCGTGACTTTGAGCAAGACCGACAATTTCAGCCATGAGTTCGGCACAGTCGACGGAGTCCTCTGCGTCTGCCCATCGTTCGATCAGGTCACACAAGCGTCGCGCGAACCGGGCAGCGTTGACGAGCGCATGGTGCGCGTTACAAGCCTGAACGATGAACTCGACGTTGCTGCATTCGACGTCTGTCATGATGCCGGATGCTGCTCGTTCTCGATCGGCGATGACATCGGCGACGCAGGGCACCTCGTCGTCGTGGCCGGTACATTGGCCGTAGATCAGACCATTGTCTCCGCAGTGCCAAGGTAATGGGGTGATGCGGCTGCTCATGAGCGCACCTCCCCGCCGGTGGTTGGATCGGCATCGCC
>JANOAW010000485.1:0-4945 GCA_031411355.1 Hyphomicrobiaceae bacterium
GTTGCTGCTCGATCGCAAAGTCTGGGCGGCCGTGCAGTTGCGTCGAGGGCCGAACGTGGTCGGGCCATTCGGCCTTCTGCAATCGTTCGCAGACCTGCTCAAATTCGTCCTGAAGGAACCGTTGATCCCAGCTGGAGCCGACAAGGGGCTGTTCCTGCTGGCGCCTCTGGTCACCGCGATACTCGCGCTCGCAGCCTGGGCCGTGGTGCCCGTCGGCCGCGGCATGGCGGTCGCAAACGTCAATGTCGGCATTCTCTACATCTTCGCCATTTCCTCGCTCGGGGTCTATGGCGTGATCATCGGAGGATGGGCGTCGAATTCGAAGTATGCCTTTCTCGGCTCGCTCCGATCGGCAGCACAGATGGTGTCATACGAGGTCTCGATCGGCTTCGTGATCATTACGGTTCTGCTGTGCGTCGGCTCGCTCAACATGGGGCAGATCATCGAGGCACAAGCGTCCGGTATCGGCACCCGCCTGGGGCTGGCGCCATCGCTGCTCGATTGGCATTGGCTGCCGTTGTTTCCGATGTTCGTGATCTTCTTCATTTCGGCGCTGGCCGAGACCAACCGTCCGCCGTTCGATCTGCCGGAAGCCGAATCGGAGCTGGTGGCCGGCTTCATGGTCGAGTATTCCTCTACACCGTATCTGCTGTTCATGCTCGGCGAGTACGTGGCCATCGTCACCATGTGCGCCTTGACCAGCATCCTCTTCCTCGGCGGCTGGTTGCCGCCACTTTCAATCGCCCCGTTCACCTGGATACCCGGCCCGATCTGGTTTCTGGCCAAGATCACCTTCGTCTTTTTCATGTTCGCGATGGTGAAAGCGTTCGTGCCGCGCTACCGCTACGATCAGCTGATGCGGCTGGGCTGGAAGGTTTTCCTGCCACTCTCCCTCGCCATGGTGGTGATCGTCGCAGGCTGGCTGCAGTACGGGCCGTGGGTGGGGTGATCGAATCGCGTGCCTGAACAGGTTGCTGGACGGGGTCGATGAAAGTGCCCTGCCGGGGTGGATTTTTGCGGTCGTCGGTGCGTTTCAGATCTTGTTCTTTTTGCCGTGCCGTCGCGGTCCCGAAACATGCATGCCGTCGTTCGATCGATCACGCCGCTGATATCCCTTGGCATCTGCGTCTACGGAATTCTGGTCATTCGCGATGTGGTCAAGTTCTGGTGATCCCGGTTCGTGGTCCGGTCAAGGCAGCGTTCTGGGCAGGCGGTAATGACACTGAATACACGTATGGAACTTTTGCGATCAAACCGACTGGGTTGAAATGATGGGACTTGATCCGAAACTAACGCTGTGGATCGCGGCGGTGCTGTTGGTCCTTTCGGGCGTGCAGAACCTCGTCATCGTCGGGCGCGCAAGTACAGCCGCAAAGCTGCGGCTCGGTGCCGGCCTGATTGCACTGGCCGCAATCGCCTTTGGAGTGCTGCTGATCGTCAATCTGTTGGGTGCGAAAATCTGAACCGTGGACAAGCGGTCTGCGGGGGCCATCGTCGCGCCAACGTATTTCATTCGCTTGGGTCGTTACCTTTGCGGCCATCACGACTGCGACGATCTTCACCGCCGCGCAGACGCCATGCACATTCCGCTGTCATGTCCACGAGGTGCGACCACCCACCCTCATGGCCGCGAAGGCGGCCACCCAAGCAGGCCATCGTGAGCAATGGCGAACACGTTGCGCGTCCAACTTGCTTGGCCGGCCTCCGCGGTCATGACGGTTCGCAGCGCGCGTTGGCGCCGGATCGCCGCTCACACTAAAATGGTCGCGTCAGTGCACTGCCAAGCATGCCGCACGTGTGCACGGGTGGACAAGTCATGCCGGGACCGGATAGTTGAGCCAAGAACCTGCTTTGGCGGCACGTCGCGGCCGTGACGGATCCTAGACATGAGCATCGCATCCGGCGTCAAATCGCTGTTCCTGAAGGAGTTCGTTTCCGCGTTCTTCTTGAGCATGCGCTACTTTTTCGCGCCCAAGAAGACCTTGAACTATCCGTTCGAGAAAGGACCGCTGTCGCCGCGATTTCGTGGTGAGCATGCGCTGCGCCGTTATCCCAATGGCGAAGAGCGTTGCATCGCCTGCAAACTGTGCGAGGCAATATGTCCGGCGCAGGCGATCACCATCGAGGCAGGACCACGCCGCAACGACGGCACGCGCCGCACAACGCGCTACGACATCGACATGGTCAAATGCATCTACTGTGGCCTGTGCCAGGAAGCTTGCCCTGTCGATGCTATCGTGGAAGGGCCGAACTTCGAGTTCGCGACCGAAACACGCGAAGAACTCTACTACGACAAGGACCGTCTGCTTGCCAATGGCGATCGCTGGGAACGCGAAATCGCAGCCAATCTGAAGGCCGATGCGAAGTATAGGTGAAGGCCGGGACAAGTTGCGTTTGCAAAACATACGCAGAACATGCTAGGCACAATGCATGCTCAACACGCTTGCGATTGTCAAAAAAATGACAGCAGCCGGCATGCCGGTAGCGCAGGCAGAGGGTTTTGCGCAAACTTTGACCGAGGCTGCAACGGAGCACTTGGCGACAAAGCGCGATGTCCGAGATCTGGGTGAGGCGACGAAGCGCGATGTGGAAAACCTCAGTGAAGCGATGAAGCGCGATCTGCTAAACCTCGGCGAGACCACGAGGCGCGATGTTCAGCAGTTGGGGGATGACTTGCGCCGGGAGATGAAAATTCAAGAGACTGGTCTGAAGCGCGACATCAAGGACCTTGAAGTCACGATGCTGCATCAGATGAAAGAGCAGCTGTCGTCAATCGAACGGATCTTGGAGCGGATGCAGTTCCAGATGCTGCGGGTTGGGATGGCGATTGGGCTTGGTGTCGTTGGTGTAATGGGCGGCCTCATGCGATACTTCTGAAAGTAACTGACACCATGACCCTCGCCTCTGCCTTCTTCTACGTCTTCGCTGCGATCACCGTGGCGTCGGCGTTCATGGTCATATCGGCCCGGAATCCGGTCCATGCCGTGTTGTGGCTGATCTTGGCGTTCTTCAATGCAGCCGGCTTGTTCCTGCTGCTCGGGGCCGAGTTCCTGGCCATGATCCTGGTGGTTGTCTACGTCGGTGCGGTGGCGGTCCTGTTCTTGTTCGTCGTCATGATGCTCGACGTGGATTTTGCCGAGTTGCGCGCGGGTTTTATGAAGAACGCGCCATTGGGCGCGATCGTCGGATTGATCGTCGCCGGTGAAATCATCATGGTGGTGGCGTCGAAATTGTGGGCGCCGGCAGCGTTCAAGGGGCTGGCACCCGCCGGCGCGCCGATGCCGGCTGGCCTGACCAACACCCACGCGCTCGGGCAATTGATCTACACCAAATACGTCTACCTGTTTCAGGGCGCTGGTCTCATTCTCCTGGTCGCCATGATCGGCGCCATCGTGTTGACATTGCGCCACAAAGAGGGCGTCAAACGCCAGAATATTTCGGCACAGAATGCGCGCACCAAGTCGACCGCGATGGACGTCGTCAAGGTGCCGAGCGGCGGCTATGCCATTCCGGAGAAAGCCGCAGCCAAGCCCGAGTAACCCTCGAAAGATGTGGGCTGACGACTTGGGGGCTCGATGACGATCGCGCTGCAGATGGCGGTACTGGCCGCGCTGATGGTGGGGCTCGGGCTCATCGTGCGATGGGGACAGCTCTACGTTCGCGCGACTTATCTGGCGGGGCGGATCGCTGCGAGCATGGTCGGGATCGTCGTGTTGCCCTTCGTGCTGCCGCTGCTCGGTGCGCGATCGGGCAACGAGGCGCGCACGTATGTGATGGGCGGCGTCTTCGGCTATGCCGGCTTCTGGCTAGCACACAGGATCTCGCGCCCGACGCGCCGGGCCGACCGACGTCGCGATAGGTGATGGGTCGAGCCTCGACGGGCTTTTAATACGGAGTGGCGTCACCGGGCGACCTCGCCGATACGCCGCTTGAGGGTGCCCGATCAAAGGCCGGACACCCGTTATCAACGCGTGCGATCAGCCGGCCGCTTTGACCTCTTCGACGATCTTCTTGGCGGCGTCGGCGAGGTTGTCGGCCGAGACGATGCGGAGGCCGCTTTCGGCCAGGATTTTCTTGCCCAACTCGACGTTGGTGCCTTCGAGCCGGACGACAAGCGGCACTTTCACGCCCAACTCGCGCGCAGCCGCGACCACGCCTTCAGCGATGATATCGCAACGCATGATGCCGCCGAAGATGTTGACCAGAATACCTTTGACCGCGGGATCGTTGAGGATGATCTTGAACGCCGCTGAAACCTTCTCCTTGGAGGCCGAGCCGCCGACATCGAGGAAGTTGGCCGGCTCATAACCGTACAGTTTGATGATATCCATGGTCGCCATGGCGAGGCCGGCGCCGTTGACGAGGCAACCGATGGTGCCGTCGAGTTTGACGTAGGCCAGATCGTACTTCGACGCTTCGACCTCGGCCGGGTCTTCTTCCGAGATGTCCCGCAACGCGACGATGTCACTGTGACGAAACAAGGCGTTGCCGTCGAAGTCCATTTTGCCGTCGAGGCAGACCAGTTTGTCGTCCTTGGTGATCACCAGCGGGTTGATTTCGAGCAAGCTCATGTCTTTGTCGACGAACAACTTGTACAGGCGGCCGACCATGTCGACGCACTGCTTGACGAGATCGCCTTTCAGCCCGAGTGCGAAAGCGATCTTGCGGCCGTGAAAATCGGTGAAGCCAGACGCCGGATCGATCGAAAAGGTATGGATTTTCTCGGGCGTATCGTGGGCCACCTTCTCGATGTCCATGCCACCTTCGGTCGAGACGATGAAAGATACGCGCGAGGTCGCCCGATCGACCAGAGCCGAGAGGTAGAGTTCCTTGGCAATGGCCGAGCCATCCTCGACGTAGAGGCGCTGAACCTTTTTACCCTCGGGGCCGGTCTGGATGGTGACCAGCGTGTTGTTCAACATCTGGGTTGCGAACGCCTTCACTT
>JANOAW010000486.1:0-7813 GCA_031411355.1 Hyphomicrobiaceae bacterium
ATATCACCCAACGTGAGACCGTCGACGCGGCCGTGGCCGCCGTCACTGAGAAGCTCGGCCCTGTCGACATCCTGGTCAATAACGCCGGCTGGGACATCTTCAAGCCGTTCACCAAAACCTCACCCATCGATTGGGAACGCCTAATCGCGATCAATCTGACCGGCGCGCTGCACATGCACCACGCAGTCTTGCCCGGCATGGTGGCGCGCAAGACTGGCCGCATCATCAACATCGCCTCCGATGCGGCCCGTGTCGGCTCCTCGGGTGAAGCTGTCTACGCCGCCTGCAAAGGCGGCCTCGTTGCCTTCTCGAAGACGATCGCGCGTGAGCACGCGCGCCACGGCATCACGGTCAACGTCGTCTGCCCCGGCCCGACGGACACGGCGCTGTTTGCCGACTACAAGGAAGGCGCGGGCGACCCTGTGAAACTGGAAGAAGCGTTCCGTCGCTCCATCCCGCTCGGCCGCATCGGCCAGCCCGACGATCTGCCGGGCGCGATCCTGTTCTTCGCCAGCGATGACGCCGGCTACATCACCGGCCAAGTGTTGAGCGTGTCTGGCGGACTGACGATGGCAGGGTGACTGCAGGCTTTAGCGACAGGAGAGTGCGATGGCAGCTCAGGCAACGGCCTTCCAAGACATTCTGTACGAGGTGCGCAACGGCGTTGCCTGGATCACGATCAATCGCCCCGACAAGATGAACGCGTTCCGTGGGCAGACCTGTGACGAACTCATCAAGGCGCTCAACAGGGCCGGATACGACAAATCTGTCGGCGCGATCGTGCTGGCGGGCGCTGGCGACCGCGCGTTCTGCACGGGCGGTGATCAGTCGGCGCATGAAGGCAACTACGACGGCCGCGGCACCATCGGCCTACCGATGGAAGAACTACACACGGCCATCCGTGACGTGCCGAAGCCGGTCATCGCGCGCGTGCAGGGCTTTGCCATTGGCGGTGGCAACGTGCTGTGCACCATCTGCGATCTGACCATCTGCTCGGAGAAGGCACAGTTCGGCCAGGTCGGCCCGAAGATGGGCTCCGTCGATCCAGGCTATGGCACGGCGTTCCTGGCGCGCGTCGTCGGCGAAAAGAAAGCCCGTGAAATGTGGTACATGTGCCGTCGCTATTCCGGCGCCGAAGCCGTCGCTATGGGCCTCGCCAACGCCTGCGTGCCGCATGATCAGCTCGACGCCGAAGTGCAGAAGTGGGGCGAGGAACTATGCGAGCGCAGCCCGACCGCCATCGCGATCGCCAAGCGTTCTTTCAACATGGACACGGCGCATCAAGCGGGCATCGCCGGCATGGGCATGTACGCGCTGAAACTCTACTACGACACCGAGGAATCCCGCGAGGGCGTGAATGCGCTGAAGGAAAAGCGCAAGCCGAACTTCCGCAAGCACGCGAAGTAACGCGAACCAGTTCGGGAGCGCACATCGTGGATCCAACGCTGTCTGATGACCTGCGGTCGATACAGACGATTGCGCAGCGGTTTGCGAAAGAGCGGATCGCTCCGGGATACATGGCCCGTGAAGCGTCGGCGTCCATTGATCGCGAGCTGATCCGCGAAATTGGTCAGCTCGGGCTCATCGCGCCGGAAATTCCTGAGCATCTCGGTGGGCTTGGGCTCCCAAGCGTGACCAGCGGTCTGATCGCAGAAGCGATCGGTCATGCAGATATCAACGTGGCTTATCTGCAGATCCTCGGCTCCCTCAATGCCAAGATCATTGCCGAGCATGCAGCACCCGACTTGGCCAAGCATTGGCTGCAGAGAATTGCCAGTGGCGCGTCAGTTGTGTGTATCGGGCTCACTGAGCCACGTGGTGGATCGGACGCGGCCAATCTCGCTCTCTCCGCACGACGCGATGGCAAGCGCTACATCCTGAAAGGCGAAAAATCGTCGATCAGCATGGCGGATCAATCCGACGCCGTCGTTCTGTTTGCGCGCACCGGACCTATCGAAGCCAAAGCCCGTGGCGTCAGCGCATTCCTGGTGCCGATGAATACGCCGGGCGTGTCGACGCAGCGCTACAAGGATCTCGGCAGCCACGCCATCGGTCGCTGCTCGATCTTCTTCGATGACGTCGTTATCCCCGAAGAGTTCCGCCTCGCCGAGGAGGGCGCTGGCTTCGTGCAGGTGATGCAAGGCTTCGATTTCAGTCGTGCGCTCATCGGGCTTCAGGTTATCGGCGCCGCACAAGCGTCATTGGATGAATCCTGGGCTTACATCCAGGACCGGCACGCGTTCGGTGCGCCCCTATCGCGCAACCAGGGTGTCACGTTCCCTCTGGCCGAGTGCGATTCCATGATCGCCGCCACACGCCAGCTTTGTTACCACACCCTCCGCCTCAAGGATGCTGGCCTGCCGCATACGGCCGAGGCCGCCATGTGCAAATGGCTTGGGCCGAAGACGGCCGTCGAAGTGATCCACCAATGCCTGCTCACGCACGGGCACTATGGATGGTCGCTCGACCTCCCGCACCAACAGCGCTTGCGTGATGTCATGGGGCTGGAGATCGGCGATGGAACCGCGCAGATTATGAAGATGATCATCGCCCGCGAGCGTCAGACCAAGGGCACGACATAGCAAGAGATCACCGACCAAACGTCGACATCAAATCGACGAAGCAAAAAAAGCCGCAAAGCGGTTTTGCTGGGGAGCAAACGATGGATACCGCATTGAGCGTCGAAGCGCGCCGCCAGAGCATGCGCGCCTCCGGCGTGTGGCAGGACAAAACGCTGCTGGATTATCTGCGGCATTGGGCGTCCGTCACGCCCGACAAAACCGCAGTCGTCGGATGTCGCTCCAACTCTGAGACGCGCCTGTCCTACGCCGAGATCGATGCTCTGACCGATCAGCTTGCGGTGGGCCTGCATCGGCAAGGCGTCGTCGAAGGCGACGTTGTGTCCTTTCAATTGCCGAACTGGTGGCAATTCACGGCGCTGCATGTTGCCTGCCTCAAGGTTGGTGCGATCTCGAATCCGATGATGGTCATTTTTCGCGAGCGTGAACTCAAGTTCATGCTGGGACTTGCGGAGTCGAAGATCTTTGTTGTCCCGAAGGAGTTTCGCAAAGTCGATCATCGGGCGTTGGCGTACTCTGTCAAGCCGTCGCTGCCAAAGTTAAGCCGGATCTATGCGATCGACAGCAATGGCGAAGATGGTTTTAGCCACTTGATCGCGACCGACGCGACCGCTGCGGAATTAGATGCAGTCAGATCGAGACGACTTTCGCCTGATGCCGTGATCCAACTGCTCTACACGTCCGGCACGACGGGCGAGCCTAAGGGCGTCAGTCACACGTCCAACACGATGCTCTCGAACCTGACCCCGTTTGCCGAGCGGCTGCATATGGGTGCGGCCGACGTCATTCACATGCCGTCGCCGCTCGCCCACCAACTCGGCTTTATGTACGGCATCGTCTTGCCGATTATGCTCGGTGCCACGGCAGTCCTTCAGGACATATTCGATCCGGGCGAGATGGCGCGCCAGATCAATGCCGAAGGTGCCACCTGGACGATGGGGGCAACACCTTTCCTGAGTGATCTGTCTGACCACTGCATCAATACCAAGACCGCGACGCCAACGCTGAAGGTGTTCGTGTCCGCTGGAGCGCCGATCCCTCGCCCACTCGTGACGAAAGCACGCGGCGCTCTGAACGCTGCGATCATCTCTGCATGGGGCATGTCGGAAAACGGCGCGGTGACGACAACGCGCATCGAGGACCCGGAAGACAAGACAACGGGAACGGACGGTTGTCCGTTGCCCGGCATGGAAGTCCGCGTCGTTGATCCAAACGGCAACCCGGTATCGGTTGGTGCCGAAGGCCAGCTCGAAGTGCGCGGCTGCTCGAACTTCATCGGTTACATGAAGCGACCAGGCCTTGCGCAGGTGGCTGACGGCGGCTGGTTCAATACCGGCGATATCGCGCGCATGGACCAGGAAGGCTACATACGCATCGCAGGACGGTCCAAGGACATCATCATTCGCGGCGGTGAAAACATTCCCGTGGCTGAAGTCGAAGGTCTCTTGTTCCAACATCCGTCGGTGGCCGTGGTCGCAGTTGTCGGCTATCCGGACGCCCGCCTTGGCGAGCGCGCCTGCGCCTACGTCATTCCAAAAGCTGGCGCGACCCTCACCTTCGACGAGATGACCGCATATCTGCGTGAGCAGAAGATGGCGGTTCAATACATCCCAGAACGCCTACAGATCGTCAGCGATCTTCCGCGCACACCCTCCGGCAAGATCCAGAAGTTTGAACTGCGCCGGATGGCTGCCGAGCCAGGACCAGCAATGACGTCGTCAACCGTCGCACCTAGCCCAACCCCACAGGCCCCAACCCCACAGGCCTTGTCGGGCTTTGCACGTCTGTGGCGGCGCCTCGTCGGCCAATGAGCTGCATGCAGAAGCCGCAACTCAGCGGCGCATAACACTTAGCCTGATAGTCAAAGGAGGAAGCAGATGAAGCTTAAGCACACAGGGTTGCTTGTGGCCGCCATGTTGGCGGCCGGAACCCCGGCACATGCCCAGGACCCCATTCGGATCGGCTATGCCGCAGACATGTCCGGCGCGTGCGGTCCCTTAGTGGATGCCGCGACCAAAGCATTCCGCATGGGGGTCGAGGAACTCAACGCCGCCGGCGGACTGATCGGCCGCAAGATCGAAGTGATCGAGCGCGATACCAAGTCCCGCCCCGATGAAGGCGCCAAGGAGTTCCGCGACCTCGTTGTCAATGGCAAAGTCGATGTCGTCACCGGCGTCTGCTCTTCGGCCGTCATGCTCGCCGAGACAGCGGTTTCGGCCGAATTGAAGGTGCCGTTCTACACCGCGATCGGCAACTCGCAGACGGCGAACCTCGACAAGTTCCAACCGTACTTCTGGCAGACGTCGCCGAACGTGCTGATGGAAGCCATCGCCACGGCCGAGTACGTCGCGGCCAACAAGTCGTGGAAGAAGATTGCGCCGCTCGCCTATGACTATGAATGGGGCCACACAACCGTCAAAGCGTTTTCCGAGCATCTGAGGAAGCTTCGTCCGGATGTCGAAATCCTGTCGACCGTTCCGGTCAAGCTCGGCGAGACCAACATGACGTCGTACATCACGGCCGTGCTCGCCCAGAAGCCGGACCTGGTCTTCGGCGCGATCTTCGGCGGTGGCCTGATCAACCTGGCCAAGCAGGGCAAGGCCTACGGCTTCTTTCAGCAGACCACCATGCTGACCCTCACCAGCGGCGACTTCATGCACAGCATGGGCGCGGATCTGCCGGCCACGGGCCTGCATGGTTGGACGCGCGCGCCGTTCACGGCGCTTCTCGACAATCCCAAGGCCAAGACGTTCGTCGACGCCTACAAGGCGAAACATGGCAAGGAGCCCGATGATTGGGGTATCCTCGCCTATGACGGCCTGATGTTCTACGCCGAAGTCGTCAAGGCTGCGAAGAGCACGACGGCGGATGATGTCATCAAGGCGCTGCCCACCGTCAAGTACAGCGGCCTGCGGGGCAACGACATGTCCGTACGCGCGCTCGACGGCCAGATGTCGGCGCCGGTGTTCGTTGGTCCGATCGTCAAAGAAGAGGCCTATTCGTTCTTCACGATGAAGGGGGCAACGCGCCTCGACGCCAGCAAGACGATCCCCTCGGAAGAACTCGTCAAGGCATCTCGCCAGCCGAAGTAAGCGGCTTGCCCCTCATGGTGACACCGTGAGGGGCAACGCGCGTTGCAGTTCGTTGCACTTGTCCGGGGAGACAGGCGATGATCGCCGCCCAATTGCTGAACGGCCTGATGGAAGGCATGATGCTCTTCCTCATTGCCTCCGGTTTGACACTCATCTTCGGCGTCTCGCGCATTGTGAACTTTGCGCATGGTTCGCTCTATATGCTCGGCGCATTTCTGGCCTATCAGCTCATGCCGATCTTCGGCGGCAGCACGGTCGCAAGTTTTGCCATTTCCGTGCTGATCGCAGCGTTCGTCGTGGCGCTTCTCGGCATCGTCTTCGAGGTCCTCATTCTGCGTCGGATATATGGCGCTGACGACCTCCTTCAGCTGATCATCACACTGGCGCTGGTGCTGATCCTCCGTGACATCGTCAAAGCCATCTGGGGTGCGAACGACGTCACCGTGCCGATGCCGGACAGCCTAGGCGGCGCGTTGCAGATCGGCGGCACGTACCTGCCGCTATTCCAGATCGTTGTGTTCGCGATCGGTGCCATCGTCGTCGCCGTGATGGTCGGCATCCTGCAATTCACACGCGCCGGCGTCCTGCTGCGCGCTGCGACCGACGACCGCGGCATGGTCGCGCTGCTTGGGATCAATCAGGCCTGGATCTTCACAGCCGTGTTCGGTGCCGGTTGCTTTCTGGCGGGGCTTGCCGGCGCGCTCGCGGCTCCCTTCGGCAACGTCAATTATCTGCTCGATACAAATGTGATCGTCATGGCGTTCGTTGTCGTGGTCATCGGCGGCCTCGGCAGCCTGTCCGGCGCGCTTGTTGCGGCGCTTGCCGTCGGTATGGTCAAGGGGCTTGGCGTGCTCTACTTCCCGCGCCTGTCGATGGTGCTCATCTTCCTCATCATGGCGGCTGTGCTCGTCGTGCGCTCTTTGGGTCGGGGGGCCATCAGCAAATGACCAAGGATCTCGTGCAAAGCCCGCTGTTCATTGGCGTTGTAGCGCTCACGCTCATTGCTGCGACAATGCTCCTCGGCCCTGGCGCTGCCCTGCTTGTCACGGAAGTGGCGATCATGGCCCTGTTCGCGACAAGCCTCGGCTTTCTCATCAACTACGGCCACATGGTCTCCTTCGGTCATGCGGCCTACTTCGGTCTCGGCGCCTATGGCTTTGCATTGACGGCAGCCAAATTCGGTCTGCCGCTCTGGCTCGCCGTCATGCTCGGTCCGCTGACGGCCATGCTTGGTGCGCTCGTGTTCGGCGCGCTCTGCGTGCGCCTCTCTCACATCTATCTGGCGATGCTCACGCTCGCCTGCAGCGAGATCGTCTTCACGGTGCTGTTCCAGGCCTATGACTACACCGGCGGCGATAACGGCATCACCAACTTCATGAAGCCGCGCTTCGGCCTGACGGCACAACAGTACGCCGCCATCTGCATCGGAATTCTGGCGCTGTTCGTTGCATTTCTGTCGCGTGTCGTCGCCTCGCCGTTGGGTCTGGCGATCCAGGCCGTCGGCGAAGAACCGCATCGCGCAGCTGCCCTGGGCTTCAATCCGCGCATGGTGCAGCTAACAGCCTTCGTCATTGCTGGGACAATCGCTGGCTTTGCCGGCACACTCTACGCCGTGTTCCATGGCAACGCCTTCCCCGACTACGCTGGCATCGGCATCACCGTCGATGCGCTCGTCATGGTCGTGCTCGGCGGCGTCAAGAGTTTCTACGGCGGCGTGATCGGGGCAGTCATCTATGTGCTGCTGAAGACCTTCGTCTCGCGCGCCTTTACGCACTGGGAACTGATCATCGGTCTCATTCTGATTGCGGTCGTGCTGATCTTCCCTGGCGGTATCGCGGGGCTTCTCGAAAAGCTCGGTGTGGCCCGTCCGAAATCGGCCAATGGGGAGGCGCGCACATGAGTACAGAACCTGTTCTCACTGTACGTAACCTCAATAAAACCTATGGGGGCTTCGTCGCGCTGGGTGGCGTTGATCTCACCTTGCGCGCTGGTGAACGCCGCGCGCTTATCGGACCGAACGGCGCCGGCAAGAGCACGTTCATCGCCGTGCTCGGTGGCCAGCAGGCCGGCGGCGCCGGTGGCACCGTGCACTTCCAGGGCCGCGACATCTCGGGTGCGCTGCCGCAGGACATTGCACGGCTG
>JANOAW010000487.1:0-2974 GCA_031411355.1 Hyphomicrobiaceae bacterium
GATGCGCGATGACCAACGTCGTGCGGTTCTTGGATACCCGATCGAGCGCATCCTGAATTTCCTTTTCCGTGTGGCTGTCGAGGGCGGACGTCGCCTCGTCTAGCATCAGGATCGGTGGTCCCTTCAAAATCGTGCGTGCGATCGCGACGCGCTGTTTTTCGCCACCTGAAAGCTTCAACCCGCGCTCGCCGACCATGGTCTCGTAGCCGTCGGGCAGAGCACGGATGAATGGATCGATCTGGGCCAGGTTGGCTGCCGCCGAAACCTCGGCTTCAGTGGCCTCGGGGCGACCGTATTTGATATTGTACAGGATCGTATCGTTGAACAGCACGGTGTCCTGGGGAACCACGCCGATGGCCGCCCGGAGCGACTGCTGCGTGACGTCGCGGATATCCTGACCATCGATGGTCACGCGTCCGCCGGCGACGTCATAGAAGCGCAGCAAAATGCGCGAAACCGTCGATTTGCCGGCGCCGGAGGGGCCGACGATGGCGACCATCTTACCGGCCGGTACTTCGAAGGAGAGACCATCAAGGATCGTGCGGCCGGCTTCATATTGAAACTTCACATCCTCGAAGCGCACCGTGCCACCGCGCACAGCCAGCGTCGCCGCACCCGGCTTGTCGGGCACCTCGGGATTTTCGCCCAGCACCGACATCATCTTGTCGATGTCGACCAGCGCCTGTTGAATCTCGCGATAGACGGTGCCCATGAAATTCAGCGGAATGAACAGCTGCAGCATCAACGCGTTGACCATGATGAACTGGCCGATGGAGTTGCTGCCCGCGATGACGTCGCGTGCCGACAGAACCATGCACAGCATCAGCGCCATCGTGAAGATGACGGCCTGCCCGGAGTTCAATATGGCGAGCGAGGTGTAGGTTTTGATCGCCGATTTCTCGTAAGACGCCATCGATTTGTCATAGCGCATCGCCTCGCGGTGCTCGGCGCCGAAGTACTTGACGGTCTCATAGTTCAGCAGGCTGTCGATCGCCTTGGTGTTGGCGTCGGAATCGCTCTCGTTCATGGATTTGCGAATTGCGACGCGCCACGCGGTGGCTTTGACTGTAAACCAGAGATAGCACACGATCATGACCGAGATGATCGCGACGTAGCGCCAATCGAACTCGATGGCGCAGATGACAAGCACCAGCACGAACTCGACGATGGTCGGTATCAGCACCATCAGCAGCATGCGCGTGATCTGCTCGATGCCACCGCGGCCGCGCTCGAGGACGCGGGTCAGGCCGCCGGTCTTGCGTTCGAGATGGAAGCGCAGAGACAGGCGGTGCATGTGCTCGAAGGTCGACAAAGCGAGTTTGCGCACGGCATGCATCGCGACCTTGGCAAACAGCCCCTCGCGCACCTGCGCCAGCAGCGTCATGGTGATGCGCACGATACCGTACATGACAGTCGCGATCAGGGGCGCACCGATCAGCCAGTTCAGTTCGGCCGGCACGATCTTGCCGCCACTCGCCGCCACCAGCGCGTCCGTCGCCCACTTGTAGGTGAACGGCATCATGACCGTGACGAGTTTTGCCGCCAGCATGAGCGCGAGAGAAATCATCACGGTGCGTTGCAGGTCCGGCCGCTCTTTTGGCCAAACGAACGGGAACAGACCACGCAACACGGTCATGTTGCGATCGGACGGACGCAGGCCCGCCGCGAGGCGACGGACGAAGCCCGCGATCGTGGTCACGGGGTCGCTGGAACTGGATGAGGACGATTTGTCGAGCATGGTCGGCGACATAGCGCTGGCTGCGAGGCATGTACAGCGCCTCCGGCTTCATGGTGCCCCCCGGCCTCATGGCGGCGTCTGGTCTCGCGTCCAGAAAGTCGCGGCCAGCCCATCACATCCCCGGGCGTCCGGTTTTCTTCGGCCGTCCTCTGCGTTTGCCGTCGTCGGCCCCGCGCATCTGACGGCCCGGCGCCGTCGATGCCGGCTTGACCGGCAACGTGTCACGACCAACCGGCACCTCCGTGCGGCCGACTGTCATTTCGTCGAGCAGTGGCTTGCGGACACGCGATGCCGACTCAGGTGGCAGATTTCCGGCGCTGCCGTATTTGCGTGCGCCGCCGAATCCGCCCGTTGCCGTGTCGATGGCGGCCTGCCGCGCCATCGGATCGTCGGCGAGCAACAATTCCGTCGCGCGCAGGCGCTTGACCTCGTCACGCAGGCGCGCCGCCGTTTCGAATTCCAGGTCGGCCGCGGCCGATTTCATGCGCTTCTCCATGTCGGCGATGACGGCCTGCAGATTGTGCCCGACGGTGGCGGTCTTGCCTTTGCCGCCGCCGGTCTCGGCGAAACCCGTGTCGACGGTGACGTGGTCGGCCTCGTAGATGGACGCCATGACGTCGCCGATGTTCTTCTTGATGCTTTCAGGCGTGATGCCGTTGGCGGTGTTCCAGGCCATTTGCTTCTCGCGGCGGCGCGATGTCTCCGCCATGGCCCGCTCCATCGAGCCGGTGATGGTGTCGGCATAGAGAATGACCTTGCCATCGACGTTGCGCGCGGCGCGGCCGATGGTCTGGATCAGCGACGTCTCGGAGCGCAGAAAGCCTTCTTTGTCGGCGTCCAGAATGGCGACCAACGCGCATTCCGGAATGTCCAGACCTTCGCGCAACAAGTTGATGCCGATCAAAACGTCGAACGCGCCGAGACGCAGATCGCGCAGGATCTCGATGCGCTCAAGGGTCTCGATGTCGGAGTGCATGTAGCGCACCTTGACGCCGCTCTCGTGCATGTACTCGGTCAGGTCTTCCGACATGCGTTTGGTTAAGGTGGTGACCAGCACGCGATAGCCCTTCGCGATGGTCTTGCGCACCTCGTCCAAGAGGTCGTCGACCTGCGTTTTGGCGCCGCGTACTTCGACGGGTGGATCGATCAGACCGGTCGGGCGGATGACCTGTTCGGTGAAAGTGCCGCCGGTCTGCTCGAGCTCCCAGTCGCCCGGTGTCGCCGAAACGTAAACCG
>JANOAW010000488.1:0-2094 GCA_031411355.1 Hyphomicrobiaceae bacterium
ATGGCGGGATCGCCGCAACACCCACAACGCCAAAGCCAACTGGCACTTCACCTCAGCCGACGCCCGTGTGAAGCTGAAAAGCCTGTATCCCGCACTTTAGGAGATTCAGGCCACTAGGCGCAAACCCTCGACGGCCCTATACCCGCGCCGACCAAATCAATTCGATCGATCGGAGCCCTCCCATGAGTGGCCAATCTGCCAAGACGCCGTTCTATCTCACGACGCCGATTTTCTATCCCAATGGCGATCCGCACATCGGGCACGCCTACACGGCGATCGTCACCGATGCGATTGCGCGATTCGAACGCCTCGATGGCCGCGACGTGTTTCATCTGACCGGTACCGACGAGCACGGCCTCAAGATGAAACAGACGGCCGTCGCCCAGGGCATCACGCCTTTGGAGTTGGCGACTAAGAATTCCGATCGGTTCCGTGAGCTGATGACCGTCCTCGGCACCGGTCACGACGATTATATCCGCACGACCGAAGCACGCCATCACGAAGCCTGCCGGCGGCTGTGGGAACGCATGGAAAAAAACGGCGACATCTACGTGTCCAAATACACCGGCTGGTATTCCGTGCGTCAGGAAGCCTATTTCGACGAGAGCGAGACAATAAAAGGTGACGACGGCGTTCGCCGCGAACCCTTGGGCTCGCCCGTCGAATGGACCGAAGAGGAGACGTATTTTTTCCGTCTCTCGGCGTATCAGGACAAGCTGCTGGCCCACTACGAGCGCCATCCCGAGTTCATCCTGCCACCTGAACGACGCAACGAGGTCACCAGTTTCGTGCGCGGCGGCCTGCAGGATCTCTCGATTTCGCGCGGATCGCTCGATTGGGGCATTCAAGTGCCGGGCAACGACAAACACGTCATGTACGTGTGGGTCGACGCCCTCAACAACTACGTCACCGCAACCGGCGTCCTCAATGGTGACGGCACGGGTCCGCGCACGAAATACTGGCCGTGTGATCTGCACGTTATCGGCAAGGATATCGTGCGTTTCCATGCCGTGTACTGGCCAGCGTTCCTGATGAGCGCGGGTTTGGAATTGCCGAAACGCGTGTTCGCACACGGATTTCTCTACAACCGCGGCGAAAAAATGAGCAAATCGGTCGGCAACGTGGTCGATCCCTTCAATCTCGTACAGGCCTTCGGTCGTGACGCCGTGCGTTATTTCTTCCTGCGCGAAACCGCGTTCGGCCACGACGGCAGCTATTCCGACGAGGCTATCGTCATACGCATGAACGCCGATCTCGCCAACAACCTGGGCAATCTCGCGCAACGCTCTCTCAGTATGATCGCCAAAAACTTCGCCGGCGTCGTGCCGGCGCCGGAACCGTTCAGCGAGACGGATTTGGCGTTGCTCGCGGCGGTCGATGCGCTGTATGCGACCGCGCGAACCGCCATGAACGAACAGGCGATCAAAGTTTGGCTCGATGCGGTCTGGGCGGTGCTGGTCGAGGCCAACGCCTATTTCGACAAGGAGCGGCCGTTCGACAAGACGCTGACCGAGGCGCGGCGTGGCACTATCCTGTACGTGACCGCCGAAGTCGTGCGGCAAGTCGCGATATTGGTTCAACCCGCCATGCCCGAGAGCAGCGCCAAGTTGCTCGATCTGTTGGCTGTCGCACTTGCAGACCGCTCGTTTGCTTCACTTGGCGCCGATCACCGCTTGCATGCCGGCACGACCCTGCCCGCGCCGACCGGCGTGTTTCCGCGCTGGATCAGCCCGGAAGAACAAGCCAAGCGCGCCGGGCAGCCAAAGCCAGGCCAAGCTAAACCAAACCAGGCCAAAGCCGCAAAAGCTTGAAACGTCCGTCGCCGATCATGGCGACGGACATGCACATCAGCCCGTGTCCGCGAAAATGGGCACGGTCCGATGGGTTGCGCTCGTCTCAGCGGCGACGCACGATATGGCTCCGATCGACGCCACAAAGTAGCGCTCCATGGCCGCCAAAAAGTCATCTCCATCGATGGCGCAGAAAACCGCTCCGATGCTTTCCAATCGACCGCCGAGGCTGGCCCGCGACGCCGTGCGCCCGCAGATCACCGATCTGCCGATGGAAAATATCGCCGAAATGGCGGTTCGCGCC
>JANOAW010000489.1:0-7342 GCA_031411355.1 Hyphomicrobiaceae bacterium
CCGTCTTCGGCAGGATCAACGTCGGTCGTCCCTTGTGTTCGACCGCGGCCTTGTAGGCTGCGTAGACCTTGACGGGATCGTGGCCACCGCGCGTGAGTTTCCAGATCTTGTCGTCGGACCAGTCAGCAACCATCGCTGCGGTTTCAGGGTAGCGGCCGAAAAAGCGGTCACGGATGTAGGCGCCGTTCTTGGATTTGAAATCCTGATACTCGCCGTCGACGCACTCTTCCATGAGTTGGCGGAGTTTGCCGTCGTGATCCTTGGCGAGCAGCTCGTCCCAGCCCGAGCCCCACAGCACCTTGATGACATTCCAACCGGCGCCGCGGAAATCCCCCTCGAGCTCCTGTACGATCTTGCCGTTGCCGCGTACGGGACCGTCGAGACGTTGCAGGTTGCAGTTGATGACGAAGATCAGGTTGTCGAGCTTTTCGCGGCCCGCGAGCGAGATGGCACCGAGGCTTTCCGGCTCGTCCATTTCGCCGTCGCCACAGAACACCCACACCTTGCGTTTTTCGGTGTCGGCGAGGCCGCGTGCGTGCAGATATTTGAGGAAACGCGCCTGATAGATGCCCATCAAGGGGCCAAGACCCATCGAGACGGTCGGGAACTGCCAGAAGTCCGGCATCAGCCACGGATGGGGGTAGGACGATAGCCCCTTGCCGTCGACCTCCTGGCGGAAGTTCTGCAATTGCTCGTCCGAGAGGCGCCCTTCGAGATAGGCACGGGCATAAATCCCGGGCGATGAGTGACCTTGCACGTAGATGAGATCGCCGCCGTGCGCGGGGTCGTCGGCGCCGTGCCAGAAATGCATGAAGCCGGTGTCGTACAAGGTGGCCGCGGATTGAAAACTCGCGATGTGACCTCCGAGTTCGGACGACGTCTTGTTGGCCTTCAAAACAATCGCCGCGGCGTTCCATCGGATGGCCGAGCGCAACTTCTTTTCCAGCTCCCGGTCGCCGGGATGGATGGGTTGAGCGTCCGGTGGGATCGTATTGACGTAGGCCGTATTGGCCGCGAACGGCAATTTCGCGCCGGCGCGTCGGGCGGTGTCGACGGCTGCGGTCAACAATTCATCGGCGCGGCCGGTGCCCTCGAAAGCGATCACGGACGCGATGGCGTCCTGCCATTCGCGCGTCTCGGCGGCGACGTCGTCACGGTCGTCGGACATGGTTTGGCATTCCGGGCTGTGCGCTGGCGACCTGCGAGCGAATTGAGATCGGGGACACGTGTCATTCAGGCGTACAGTGCTATGGCGCGGTCACATTGGCATGCGACAGCGGCATGTGACAGCGACACGTCGCCAGGCCCGGGAGGGGCAATTGTGGCGATTGGCGAATTTGCTCCTGGTGTCAACCGATTTCGGTAATCGGGTCGTGACTTGGGTTTCTACTGTCGGTGCTCGCGTGTGCTCGCCGCGATGCCGAACAGTCGCCCATCGATCACCAGCAGCGACAGGCCGATGATCGCTGCGCCGGCGAATTGGCGGGTCGACAGAGCTTCGCCGAGGTACAAAGCGCCGAGCGTGATCGAGGTAAAGGGAACCAGCAGCGTCACCAACATCGCGTTGAGTGCCCCGGCGTTGCGGATGATCTCGAAAAACAGAATGTAGGCAAGGGCTGTCGACAGGAGACCCAGTGCGAGAACCGCGAGCATGACCGCCTGAGACGGCATGCCGATGGTCCAGACGCGATCGACAGCGCCGGCGATAGGCAGGAGCAGCAGCGTCGAACACAACATCTGTGACGCAGCCGACACGGGCGCAGAGTAGGAGGTGAGGCGTCGCGACCAGAGCCCGGAAAGGCCATACGATATCGTGGCAGCCAGGCAGGCCAGCATGGCGAGCGCATTGGCGAGCGTCGCGCCACCGAAGGCATCCGGCCCGACCAGCACCGCCACGCCGACGAGGCCGATCAGGATGCCCGGCAGTTTGTTGGCGCTCCAGGTTTCACCCGCGATCAGTCGCGTCACCAGCAAGGACGTCAGCGGCGTGGTCGCGTTGAGCACGGCGGCAAGGCCACTCGGGATCACCTGCTGGCCATAGAAAATCAGCGCAAACGGAATGATGTTGTTCAAGATCGACATGATCGCGAAGTCGCGCCAACCCCCGCGGGTGTCGGGAAACCGATAGCCGAACAGCAGCAGAAGCGGCACCAGTGCCACCGTTGCGATCACGCAGCGCAGGAGCACGAGCGTCAACGGCGCGATCTCCTTCAATGCGACAGCGACGAAGAAGAACGTGCCGCCCCACAAAACGGACAGGGCAATCAGCATAGTCCAGTCGCGCATTCGCATCGGTTTTGCTCACGTGTTTCGATTCGGGCGTAGCCGACCTGCATCACGCTTGCGACCCGTTTCGTGAGCGTCGCCGAAAGTTGGGCGAATGCAACGTCTACGCACAGCCCATGCGCGTGGCGAGTTCACCAAAATCCGAGGCGACGATCGTCCAGTCGCCCTCAGCGCGGAAATCGACCTTTTGAAGCGGGCCATACTCGCTCGGTCGGGCGACGAAACCAGTTGCCATGCCCTCGCGGGCTGCGCCTGCAAGGTCACTGTTGTGGGCGGCGACGAGCATGACGTTTGCAGGAGCGAGGTTGAGCAGCTCGCATGTGCGCCGATACGCCTGCGGGAGCGGTTTGTAGGCCTGCGCCGTTTCGGCGCCGAGCACGACATCCCATGGCAGGCCGACATTTTTCGCCAGACGCGTCAGCAGTCCGACGTTGCCGTTGGAGAGCGTGCCGATGATGTACTTGGTCTTCAGACGCGTGAGGCCAGCGACCACGTCGGGCCAGGGTTTCAGGCGATGCCAGATTTTGGTCAAATGGTCTTTGTCGGCGTCGTCCAAGCCGACGATGCCGTGCCGCATCAGCAACACGTCGAGGCTCTCGCGATGCAGAACGTCGAGAATGGTCCAGGCGCGCTTGCCCGAGCGCACCGCCTCCATGGAGGGTTGATAGAGGCCGCGCCACTCGTCCGTGAGCGTTGCCCAGTCGGCTGTGATGCCCTTGGAGCGGCCAAACGCCGTCAGCTCGTCGATGCAACTGCTCCGCCAATCGACGACGGTGCCGAAGATGTCGAACACGAGAGCTTTGACGGACGAGATGTCGGCTGTGGTCATGGCGGGGGAACTCATCCTCTATTGTTCGAGCCTTATCATCGAGCACCCGCGCTTCGATTGCAAATGACCAGGCTGAGCCGGCACTGAAGACCCCTTTACATCCCTCCAACTCACCCCAGCTATGCGATGTCGATCGCCGTTCGGGATCGACGACAGATCAATCACGGTACGCCCCGGTTGCTTCGGGACCGAGGCTCGTCAGGTGGAGTGCCAGCATGAATTTCGATCGTTACACGGAGCGCGCCAAAGGGTTCGTTCAGTCGGCGCAAAGTCTTGCCTTGCGTGAAGGGCATCAGCAGTTCGCGACCGAGCATCTGTTGAAAGTGTTGCTCGACGATGAGGAGGGTTTGGCCGCCGGCCTCGCGCGTAAGGCTGGGGGACGCCCAGAACAGGCGCTCGCTGAGACGGAGCGTGTGCTGGCGAAGCGCGCCAAAGTGACAGGTGGCGGCGCCGGGCAGGTCTATCTTGGACCCGATCTCGCGCGCGTGTTCGAACAGGCGACCAAAATCGCTGAAAAGGCCGGCGACAAATACGTCACCGCCGAGCGGCTTTTGTTGGCGCTGGTGCTCGAGACGTCGGGCGACGCGCATCGCATTCTGAAAGACGCGGGCGTCACGGCGAATGCGTTGAACAGCGCTATCAACGACATTCGAAAGGGTCGCACCGCCGACACGGCGACGGCCGAGAATGCCTATGATGCCCTCAAGCGGTATGCGCGTGATCTGACGGCTGCGGCAGCCGACGGCAAGACCGATCCGGTCATCGGCCGTGACGAAGAGATCCGACGCACAATTCAAGTGCTGTCACGGCGGACCAAGAACAATCCTGTGCTGATCGGCGAGCCCGGCGTCGGCAAGACCGCGATCGCCGAGGGCCTCGCGCACCGCATCGTCAAAGGCGATGTGCCAGAAAGTCTGCGCGACAAGAAACTGCTGGCCCTCGACATGGGCTCGCTGATCGCTGGGGCGAAATATCGCGGCGAGTTCGAAGAGCGGCTGAAAGCGGTGTTGTCGGAAGTGCAGGCGGCGAATGGTGGCATCGTGCTGTTCATCGATGAACTGCACACGATTGTCGGGGCCGGCAAATCCGAAGGCGCAATGGACGCGTCGAACCTGCTGAAACCGGCGCTCGCACGCGGGGAGCTGCATTGCATCGGTGCGACCACGTTGGATGAGTATCGCAAGCATATCGAAAAGGACGCAGCGCTGGCGCGGCGCTTCCAGCCTGTGTTCGTCGGCGAGCCGACGGTCGAGGATACCGTGTCGATGTTGCGTGGTCTCAAGGAGAAATACGAGCTGCATCACGGCGTGCGTATCACCGACGCGGCCATCGTCGCGGCGGCGACACTGTCGAACCGTTATATCACGGATCGGTTTTTGCCCGACAAGGCCATCGATTTGATGGACGAGGCGGCCTCGCGGCTGCGCATGCAGGTCGACAGCAAACCGGAGGAGCTGGATGAGATCGACCGGCGCGCCATTCAGCTCAAGATCGAGCGTGAAGCTTTGAAGAAAGAAAGTGACGCCGCCTCGAAGGACCGGCTCGGCAAACTCGATGGCGAGATCGCGGGCCTGGATGAGAAGTCACGCCTTCTGACCACGCGATGGTCTGCTGAAAAAGACAAACTCGGCGCGGCGCGTAAGCTCAAGGAAGAGTTGGAGGCGGCCCGCATCGAGCTCGAACAGGCGCAGCGCAAAGGCAATCTCGCGCGTGCCGGAGAGCTTGTCTACGGCGTCATACCCAAACTCGAAAAGAGCGTGGCGACGCTCGAGGACGGTGATGGTGTATCGCAGACGATGGTGCAGGAGGCCGTGACCGCCGACCATGTCGCGCAGGTGGTTTCGCGATGGACCGGGGTGCCCGCCGCCCGCATGCTCGAAGGCGAGAAGGAAAAGCTGCTCGGCATGGAAGCGGCCCTCGGCAAACGTGTGATCGGCCAAGCGGAGCCCGTGACCGCTGTCTCGACAGCGGTCCGTCGCGCGCGGGCCGGCTTACAGGATCCGAACCGCCCGATCGGATCGTTCCTGTTTCTTGGACCGACGGGTGTCGGGAAAACGGAGCTGACCAAGACGCTGGCCAACTTCCTGTTCGACGACGAGCACGCGTTGGTGCGCATGGACATGAGTGAATACATGGAGAAGCACTCGGTTTCGCGGCTTATCGGGGCGCCCCCGGGCTATGTCGGTTACGACGAAGGTGGTGCGTTGACCGAGGCCGTGCGGCGCCGGCCATATCAAGTCATTTTGTTCGACGAGATCGAAAAGGCGCATCCGGACGTGTTCAACGTGCTTCTGCAGGTTCTTGACGACGGCCGTTTGACGGACGGACAAGGTCGCACGGTCGATTTCAAGAACACGCTGATCATTCTCACGTCCAATATCGGCGCCGAACATCTGGTGGCCGCCGATACCGAGAAAGGTTTCGAAATGGCGAAAGAGCTGGTGCTGGCCGAAGTCAAACAGCGGTTTCGCCCGGAATTTCTCAATCGCCTCGATGAGACGATCGTGTTTCATCGGTTGAAACGGGAGCATATGAGCGAGATTGTCGATATTCAAATGCAGCGCGTCTCGAAGTTGCTCGCCGATCGTAAGATCATACTGGAGGTGTCGGCCGATGCCCGCGAATGGTTGGCCGACCGGGGGTATGATCCCGCGTATGGCGCGCGGCCGCTGAAGCGCGTGATCCAGAAGAGCGTGCAGGATCCGCTCGCCGAAGCGATTCTCGGTGGGACTGTGCACGACGGTGATGTGGTGCCGATTTCTGTGCGCGACGGACATCTCGTCGTCGGCGATAGGCCGGTGCAGGATGGCGTCGCTCGCAGCGGCGCTCGAACGCAGCTGCATTGATCAAGGTACTTTGATCAACGTGCTCTGATCCAGATATCGCGGAAGATCTGAAGTTCCGCGATATCCAGTCGGTGTAAAGGCCGCAATCAGATGGCTTTCAGGGCGTGTCCGATGGTCGTCCGATCGATTTGATAATAGCGCATCTCGCGATAGGCGACAAAGCCGAGTTGCTGATTGATCGCCAACATGGCGGCGTTGACGTCGGCGTTGTGGGTGATGATCAGCCGTATCGACGGATGCATTTCGACGACCGCTCGCAACAGCCTCGCTTTGACTGCTTTGGCAAGGTTACGGCCCCGCCATGCTTCGGCGACGGCGGTCATGCCCTGATAGGCGCGATCGGGGAATTCCGGGGACCATGTCGCTTCGCTCATGGCGACGATCTCGTCGCCCGACACGAGCAAAACCATGACGTGATCACCGCCATGAGCGTCCATGTTGGCATACCACGCGGCGATCGCCTCCAGATGAACGCGGTAGGGCGGCATGTCGAGCGTGCCCTTGGGCTGGGTATTGAGCATGACGGTCAAAGGCGCTGCGAGTACCGCATAGCGATCCAGGGGCACGCGGCCAGCATGAATTTCCCAGTTAAGTGTCGGGTCAACGCCGGCTTCCCACGCAACGAGTAACGCCGTCGACGTCTGCGCGTATTGCAAACGGTTTTCATAGGCGCGCTGTTTTTCGGTCGCGCCGATGGCTGCCAGAAAGGCTTTGCCATCATCGAGTCTCGTCGACATGGTCGCGAGGGTGCGATCGTGATCCGTCATGAAACCATATAATTCCGCAAGCAAAGCGCGACCAATGCCACGCCGACGCAGCGGCACGCCAACGCCACAGGCCACACCGATATGATTGGCGTGAGCGTCGTAATCGGTGGTGCCCGGCCGCCGCGACGACAGCGTCAGCTGCCCGACGATTTCGTCATGCAGGTACGCCAAGCGTCGAACCGTGTGCACGAGCGGCCATTCGGTGAGCATATCCCGCTGGCGCACCTCGTCGGGCACTATGGGTTCGGAGGGGTCGTCCTCGGCGATGCGACGGCGCACATAGGCATGATAGGCGCGCCAGTCGGCGGCCGTCGCATGTTTTGGATCGAAGTGGCGAATGTCGACGCGTGGCATCGGTCCGGAAGTCGATAGTGTCATGATAGCCCTGTGGATGTTGAAGTGCCGTCGGCACTTCCACGTGGGCGGACGCTCTCAAATCGTGGCGTCACCATCGAGGAAGCGCGGCATGGTCGAAACAATGGCCATGATTGCCTCCTTCGGTTTGTTGTTATGGTTTCTATTGAGCCGATCACGGTGCCGCAGTCAAGAGATTGACCGCCGGATAGCTGCCGCTCAGCGCGCGACGATGATGCCGCTGTCGATCAGGCGGCGGT
>JANOAW010000490.1:0-2699 GCA_031411355.1 Hyphomicrobiaceae bacterium
GCCACGGCGCCGATGCCGACGACGTTCATGAAGGTCATCGGCATCTCAAACCTCGATATCAAGGTGGAAAGTCAGGGGCAATTCGGCATGGGTAAGGCCGAAGTTGCATTGGTGCTCGACACGACGGGCTCGATGGACGGCAGTAAGCTCGACGGATTGAAGAAAGCCGCCAAGGATCTGGTCGATACGACCTATCTGAAGACCGGCGCGGATCAGAAGATCAAATTCTCGGTCGTGCCGTTTGCCCAATATGTCAATATCGGCACGCAAAATCGCGGACAAAGCTGGCTCAGCGTGCAGCCGGACGGGTCGAATACAGTTTGCTCGATGCAGAAACCGGTGATCAATAAATGGGGCTGCATGACGAAAACCGGCACTTGGTACAATGACGGGAAACCGATGTCGTATTCTTATGAGGAGTGCGCCGGCTATGAATATGGACCAGAGCAGAACGTCTGCGGTACAGTTTCACAGACCTGGTATGGTTGTGCCGGATCTCGTCAACCGCCACTCGATCGACAGGTGGCCTTGAGTTCGTCGCAGCCGATCACCGGCATCATGAACATTCAATGCGCCAGTCCGATGAAGCGGCTGACCAATTCGAAATCCGACTTGTTGAACGCGATCGACGATTTCGTTGCGATGGGTGAGACCTATATGGCACCTGGCCTGATGTGGGGCTGGCGAACAGTGTCACCGACGGCGCCGTTCAACGACGGTGCTTCGAAAACTGGAACCGACCGTGCGCGCAAGGTGATCGTGCTGATGACCGACGGGATGAACACGGCATCTGCATCATCGCCGACGCACGATGGCTGGAACCCGACCGACGCCAATCAGACGACGCAGGCGGTGTGCCAGAACATCAAGGACGACGGCATCGAGATCTATGCGATCGCTTTCGACGTGACGGACCCGACTGCTCTCAACATGCTCAAGGCGTGCTCGTCGTCGGCAGTGACGCATTATTTCACAGCGACGTCGACCACGTCGTTGAACACGGCGTTCCAGAAGATTGGGGAGTCGTTGACCAAGGTGCGGCTCAAACAATAGCGGGCACGCCTGCGCAACGGCTGGTCACGGGCTGGCCGTGTTGTATGGACTCGGCCGTATGAGCCTGATGCCAACGATATTCGCCCTCTCAAGTGGCCCTGGGCGGGCCGGGATCGCGGTTTTGCGTGTCTCGGGGCCTCACGCGAGGACGGCATTGCACGCGCTGTGTGGTGTGGTGCCAGATGCGCGCCGCGCCGTGGTGCGCAAGATCATCGAACCCGACACCGGCGCGGTGATCGATCAGGCAATGGTGCTGTGGTTTCCCGGGCCGCATAGTTTCACGGGCGAGGACTGTTTCGAGTTGCATGTTCACGGCGGTCGCGCCGTCGTCGCCGGCGTTCTGGCCGCTTTGGGTAAGCTCAGTGGATTGCGGCTCGCAGAGCCAGGTGAGTTCACGCGTCGCGCATTTGAAAACGGCAAACTCGATCTCACGCAAGCCGAGGGCCTGGCCGATTTGATCGATGCCGAGACGGACGGCCAGCGGAGCCAGGCGGTTCGCCAGATGGGTGGTGCGCTCAGACGCGCGGCGGATGACTGGCGCGGACATCTCATCAAGGCGATGGCGCTGATGGAAGCGGCAATCGATTTTTCGGATGAAGCGGACGTGTCGAGGGCAGCGGTCGACCAAGCCGCAAGCCTCATTCGTGACCTGATCCCTAAGTTGCAGATGGCGCTCGGCGACGGGCGACGCGGAGAGTTGCTGCGGGATGGATTCGCCGTCGCAATTCTGGGGGCACCGAACGCCGGCAAGTCATCATTGCTGAATGCGCTCAGCCGACGGGATGTGGCCATCGTGTCGGACGAGGCTGGCACGACGCGGGATGTGGTCGAAGTGCGCATGGACCTGGGGGGTATTCCGGTTTTGTTCATGGATACCGCTGGGATACGAAATGCGCCGGGCAAGGTCGAGCAAGAGGGTATTCGGCGGGCCCTGGCGCGAGCGTTGGATGCGCCGCTGGTGCTATGGGTCATAGATGCGATGGCGCCGGTGCTGCAACTGCCGGGCGAACTCGAGGATCGCGCAAAGTCGGTGTTGAGAGTACTCAACAAGGTCGACGCGGGGCCTTTGATGACGGGATATGACCGTGCCATTTCGACCGTGACCGGGGCTGGCATGGGCGAGTTGATCGACGATATTGCGCAGCGGGCGGCGCAGGCGACCGGGGCACACGAGAGCCCACTGATCACGCGGGTTCGGCATCGAACGGCGATCGAGCAGGCGCTGTCGGACTGCCAAGCCTTCGTCGAGGGGCAACTGGTCGACGCTGAACTGCGCGCGGAAGATCTTCGCCGGGCGGCGTATGCGCTCGGACGGCTTACGGGTCGGGTCGATGTCGAAGACGTGCTCGGGGAGATTTTTGGTCAGTTCTGCATCGGCAAATGACCCAGCTGTGCAGAAAGTCGAGTCAAGCGAGATTCTTCGTCTGTTCCAGGTTGTGGATGAATCTTTGCAAGCAGATGAATTGATTCATGAATCTGGCGGAATCATGTTTCACGTGAAACATATCGTGTGTGGATTAGCTGTGCACAGATTTATTCATCCGATTCGAGATGTCTGTGAAACCGTGCAGATCGTTTCAGGAGATCCGGCTCGGAAGTTTAGGGTCGCGCAGGACACCCTAAGTGGTGGGTTACGGTTTGCTGGA